>JAJYPQ010000448.1 GCA_021795255.1 Pseudomonadota bacterium | reverse complement strand
ATCCCCGGATTCTTCGGAATTGATTTTGCGTCCGCTGTACTCCTTATCGTTTTAGAAGCGATCAAGATCGCCCTGATCGCGATCGTTCAGGACGTCATCCCCCACTTCGGGGGCGTGCTGATCTTGGGTTTTGCCGACTTAATCCAAATCACGCTCTATGTTTTGATCGGCGCGATTTTCGTACGCATCATTATGAGTTGGGTCAACCCGTATGGTGAGCACCCACTCACAGACCTGGCTGTACACTTAACTGAACCCTTCATGCGGCCCGCGCGGCGGCTTCTACCGCTGATCTCGGGGATCGATCTCTCCCCGGTGCTCGTCATCATCGTCTTCGAGCTGATCGCGATCCTGGTGGTACAACCGCTACAGCAGTTGGGCATGGGTCTCTTGGTCTAGTGGGCCACCTCGCGCGGGTGCCAAGGATCGTGTTAGAGCTCCTTGTAGCCGGGCTTGTGATCGTGGCTATCAATGGCTTTCTGACCCGTCATGCCGCTTCGGGGCGCGCCCCGCGACTGCCCGCGGCACGCCTCAACGGCCCGGCGCCGCGGCTGGGGGTCGGACGCCCGGTCCTGGTCGAGTTTTTTGCGACCTGGTGCCCAATCTGTCGTCTCGACCAAGGCGTGGCCCAAGAGATCGCACGCCGCGCGCCGGTCGTCATCGTGGCGACAGAGTCCCCCGCGCAAGCGGTCCGCGCCTTCGCGCAAGCCCACCACTGGCAAACCCCAGTGATCCTGGATAGGCGCGGCGCGCTTGCCCGCCGTTACGGGGCCCGGGTGCTACCTATGGCATTTATCGTGGGTCCTCAGGGGCGCATTCGTTTCGCGGTGGCGGGCTACACAACCGAGGCGGGCCTCATGGCTCGCCTGTGGTTGGCCCAACTGCGGCTTTAAGATTCGTTTCCGTCTTTCAGTTGGTGCCGGTAATACCAACGCTGAATGAGGACCAGGACGGTAGCGGCTGCAAAGGCCCCGACCGGCACCAGGGCATAGGGCCATAAAAGGGCCTTGAAACTGAGCCACCCAGCCGCAGCATAGAGCCACGGTAATGCTTCATAAATGAGTTTTGGATACACAATACCCCCCCTTTTTTTTCTGGCCCCAGCCCATGCAAGTCCTGTGCCTACACGCTTCCGCCTTGTGCGGGACTCCCTTGCCTCCTTTAGGGTATAATAATGGCTCACAGCCCCAGGGGATATATTATGGCTACAATTGAAGCAACGAAGGCAAATTTTGAAGAGCTGATCGACGGAAATTCCTTCGTGATTGTGGACTTCTGGGCCCCCTGGTGCGCCCCCTGCCGCGCCTTCGGACCCATCTTCGAAGAGGTGTCCGAGCAACATAAAGACATCGTATTTGCAAAAATCAATACCGAGGTCGAAACTGAGCTCGCCTCGCACTTCCAAGTCCGTTCGATACCGACCCTCATGGTCTTCCGCGATCAGATCATTTTATTCGCCCAGCCTGGGAGTCTGCCGCGCAAGGCACTGGAAGAGGTCATCGATCAAGTCCGGGCGGTCGACATGGACGAGGTCCGTCGCGAAGTCGCAGAACAAACGGCCGGCCATGACCACGATTGTTGTGGCCACGATCACGGCGACGCAGACCACCACCACTAGATCATTGCGGGCTCATCGACCAGCCAGTAGACTGCGGGCTTTCTAGGATCTACAGGATTCGTGAAGGCCATTCCGCCAGACTCCGTGGGGCTGGTCACTCCGGCTCGTTTGCAGTTCAGCGAACCGCTTGCATTGAGCAGCGGGGGCGTCCTTACGGACTACGACCTCGTTTATGAGACCTACGGGGCGCTGAACGCTGAGGCAAGCAACGCCGTGCTGGTATGCCACGCCTTGAGCGGTAGCCACCATGTGGCCGGCTACCACAGCCTCGAGGACAGCAAGCCCGGCTGGTGGGAACAGCATGTGGGGCCGGGCAAGAGCATCGACAGCCGGCGGTTTTTCATCGTCGCCTGCAACAATCTCGGGAGCTGCTTTGGATCGACGGGGCCGGCCTCGCAGAACCCCGCCACTGGCCGGCCCTACGGTCCGGATTTCCCCATGGTCACGGTCCGGGATTGGGTAGAAAGCCAGGCTCGCCTCGCCGATCGCCTAGGGATACGGCGTTGGGCCGCGGTCATCGGCGGGAGCCTCGGCGGCATGCAAGCCCTGCAATGGGCGATTGACTACCCAGAACGTGTCCGGCACGCCGTCATCATTGCCGCAGCCCCCAAGCTGACCGCCCAAAACATCGCCTTCAACGAGGTCGCCCGCCAAGCCATCCTGACCGACCCCGATTTCCATGAGGGCCGTTTCTATGATCACGGCACCGAGCCGCGGCGCGGTCTGCGATTGGCACGCATGCTAGGGCATATCACCTATCTCTCGGACGACATCATGCGCGAGAAGTTCGGCCGGGACCTGCGCGGCGGCAAGCTCAACTTCGACTACCAAGTGGCCTTCGAAATCGAAAGCTATCTGCGCCACCAGGCCGATAGCTTTGTCGGCCGTTTCGATGCGAATACCTACTTGCTCATGACCAAAGCGCTTGACTATTTCGACCCCGCCGGCGCGACGGAAGGCGACTTGGCGCGCGCCTTGAGCGGCATCAAAGCCGATACCCTGGTGCTGTCCTTCACCAGCGATTGGCGATTCGCGCCGGCTCGCTCGCGCGAGATCGTAAAAGCCTTACACGACAACGACCTCAATGTGAGCTACGCTGAGATCACCGCCTCGCACGGCCATGACGCCTTTCTCATGCGTATTCCCCGTTACGTCGATATCCTAACCGCCTACATGGATCGCGTAGCCTCCGGTGCTGACGCATGACGCCGTCGCGTATTGACTTTCGCATCATCGCGGACTGGATCCGCCCGCAAAGCCGGGTACTCGACCTCGGATGCGGCGACGGATCCCTCTTGGACTATCTCGCCCGCAGCAAGGGGGTCAACGGTTACGGACTGGAGATCGACGACGCCCACGTAGGGATGTGCATCAAACGGGGAGTCAATGTCATCCAAACCGATCTCGATGCCGGCCTGTCGGAGTTCGATGAACGATCCTTCGATTTCGTGATCCTATCGCTCACGCTTCAGGCCGTGAAGTACCCGGATCGCCTGCTCCGGGAAATGTTGCGGGTCGGCACCGAGGGGATCGTCACCTTCCCCAACTTCGGCCATTGGCGCACCCGCTGGCAGTTGGGGCTTCTGGGACGCATGCCGATATCACCCGCCTTGCCCCACGAATGGTACAACACACCCAATATTCACCTCTGTACGCTGCGTGACTTCGCCAAGCTCTGTCGTGACGAAAATATAGAGGTCTTGGAGTCCCAGGTCGTCGACCATGCGCACAGACAACGACTCGGCTTTCGCCTGTTTCCGAATATGCTAGGTGAGATCGCGCTCTACAGGTTCCGGCGTGCCGCCCTACCTTAAGCGCAAGGACGTACGTACGCGACTCTTTTGGGTCGCGGTCTTATATATCGCCGAGGGGCTCCCGTTCGGCCTCTTTTCCGATGTTTTTCCGGTCGCCTTTCGGGAGCATCACGCCTCGCTGTCCGAGATCGGTGTCATCAGCCTCCTGGGGCTTCCTTGGACACTCAAATTTCTCTGGGCCCCAGCGGTCGACCACTTCCGCCACCATCGCCTGTGGATGCTCGGTGCCGACGCCCTCATGGCGCTGGCCTTAAGCCGCCTGGCCTGGGCCTACGGGGTCGGCCATATGGCCCTGCTCGCCATCGGCTTTTTTACCCTGCTCTCGTCGACCAACGACATCGCCATCGACGGCTATACACTCGAACTTCTGGACGTCGGCGAAATGGGTATCGGCAACGGGCTGCGTATCGGCTTCTACCGCGCCGGCATGCTCGCGGCGGGGCTTGTCCTCATTGCCAGCACCTACTGGGGTTGGCGGGCCGCCTATGTCCTGGCGGCAGCGCTCCTGGTCCTAGACGGACTCATGTGTCTACGAGCCCCCAA
>JAJYPQ010000447.1 GCA_021795255.1 Pseudomonadota bacterium | reverse complement strand
CTACGCATCAAGCTGCAGAGCAAGGACGCGAAGGACGGGGCGCTCGGCGACTCTATGCGCAATATCACTTTTTGATCTCGGGTCCGTGGACGCGGCCACATGGGTCGGATATGTGGCCGGTACCATGACTGTTATCGCGTTTGTCCCTCAAGTTGTGAAGACCTGGCGTTCTCGGTCGGCCGCCGACGTGTCGCTGGCGATGTATCTGATATTCGCCTTCGGGGTCTTTTTGTGGATAGTCTACGGGCTCGTTATTCACTCGACCCCGGTGGTGGTGGCCAACGTGGCCACTTTCGTACTGGCTTGCACAATGATCGTATTTAAGGGGTTTTTTTAAGTGGATCGCGATCGCCCTATCGGCGTCTTCGATTCGGGTATCGGGGGCCTGACGGTGGCCCATGCCCTGATGGCTGCCCTTCCTCATGAACGCATCCTCTATTTTGGCGATACCGCTCGATTGCCTTACGGCACAAAGTCGTCGGCGACGGTCGCGGGTTACGCGGCCCAGATCACTGAGTTTCTTTTACGGCGCGACGTGAAGATGCTGGTGGTGGCCTGCAACACGATGGCGGCCGTGGCCTTACCAGCCATCGTCGCCATGTCACCGGTTCCGGTGGTCGACGTCCTCGACGCCGGGGCCCGCGCCGCCGTCGCCAGCCGCTCCGGACGGGTCGGGGTCTTGGCTACACTTACGACCGTCAATTCAGGAGCTTATGAGCGCGCTATCCACGAGTACCGCCCTGATTTTACGGTGGTCTCTCAGGCCTGTCCGCTGTTTGCGCCGCTTGTCGAAGAGGGGTGGCTTGATCATCCGGTGACCGAGTTGACCGCGCAAGAATACTTAAAGCCGGTGGTAGCCGAGGACGTCGACACCTTGGTCTTGGGTTGTACCCATTACCCCCTTTTGAAGCCCTTGCTGGCACGGCTCGTGGGACCAGATATGACCTTGGTCGATTCCGCGCACACCACCGCCATGCGGGTCCTGGAGTTGCTGACAAGTTGGAATCTGTGTCGGACTGCCCCGTGCCATGTTCAAGAGCACGAGTACTTCGTCACGGACCTTCCGCAGCGGTTTCGGGCGGTAGGGGCCTTGTGTCTCGGGCGACCGCTGCCCGATGTTCATCTGGTTCATTGGTAACGCCTATGGCCGACACCCCTTTACTGCGCGGATTTCAGTGGCTGTGGTCGGCCAAGCCCCCTTTACCGGGGGCAGTCTGGGTGGTCGCGACCTGCGAGAGCGTGCAGGCGGCCCGCGGTTTTCTCGAGGATCTGGCGGCGCGTCTCACGCGGCCTGTGGCGGTGCTCCTTTTGGATGAGGGCCCCTACCAAGAACCCTGGCCATGGGCGCTGGCGCCTCGCTTCGGTCCGGAACGGGTGGCTTTGCGCCTGAAACCGGCCGGTCTCGTGATCCTGGACGACCACCCCATGGCGCGCGGCATCGCGCACCATGGGGTCTGCCCCGTTTCATGGATCAATGCCCGATCGCCGGATCTTTTGGGTCTGGGGCGGGTGCTGGTCGACAGCGAGGCTCAGGCCACGGCGATCGGCGGCGGGCTTGTCACCGGCAACCCCTGCCTCGATTGGCCGGCGCCTTTGGAACCGGTCGATGAGACCTTTTGTGGTCGCTTTCAGAGCGTACGCAAGGCCGGACGTTGGCTTATGTACTTTGCCGCCACGGTGCCCGGCGAGGAGACCCTGGCTTATGCCACCTTCCTCAATATCTCGGCGCGCAGCGGCGGTCTTCTTGCGCTCGCGCCAGCGGACGCCGCGCGCCACGAAGAGGTATACCGGGAGTCGATCAAATACCATCTTCTGACGACCCGCCAGAAGCGGCTCATGACCTCCGAAGTGCCCCCGAAAACCCGTGTTTATTACATCGAGGAGGAATCGGCGCGGCAGGCCATGTATGCCTGTGCCGACGCCATCGTGATGGGCGGCACCTTCGCGGAGGGACCAACGGAGGCCTTGATCGCGCTCTCGGCTGGGGTGTCTGTGGTGGTGGGCCCGCGGCACCATGATCCCCTCGTCGGGGCCGCGGTTTTGGCGGATGCGGTCATCGCATGCGATCACGAAGCGGCGCTCACGGTCGAGACAGCGCGCTTGATGGCGGATCCCGTGCTCCGCGCAAGTCGAGCCGCGAGGTTGCGCGACTGGGTTGCGCTTCAACCCGGCGCGCGATCGCGCGCCGTGGCTTTATTGGCGGCCGACTTCTCGTAACAGATATGGCCGTTTTTCAGGGTCAGGATGACCTGACCGCGGAGCGGCTTACCAAAAAACGGGCTATTGCGTCCCCGGCTCCGGAGGCTTGCAGGCTCGGGTGTCCAGGACGTGTTCGGGTCAAAGATACAGACGTCAGCCGACCGGCCGCTGCGTAAGGTCCCCTCGGGTCGGCCGAGGATCGCGGCGGGGCCCGCGGTCAGGCGCGCTAGCGCGTCTTTCAAGGTCAAGATTCCGAGATCGGCGAGTTGCAAGGTGAGAGGCAGGAGGGTTTCAAGCCCCGCAATGCCCGGTTCCGAGTTACTAAAAGGTACCCGTTTCGCGTCTTCTTCGTGGGGCTGGTGGTCTGAACAGACGGCATCGATTACGCCTTCTGCGACCGCGGTCCTCAGGGCCTCGCGGTCTTGAAGGGTACGCAGAGGCGGACGTACGTGGCACTGGCTATCAAAAAACCCGACGTCGTCTTCGGTCAGATAGAGCTGGTGTATCGGGGTGTCGGCGGTGACCGGAAGTCCACGTTCTTTGGCGGCGGCCATTAGGGCTAGGCCCGCGGCCGTCGAGAGTCCGCAAAAGTGGACCCGGGCCCCGGTCTGTTCGATCAAGATCAGATCGCGGGACAGGGCCACTGTTTCGGCGCTGGCCGGGATCCCAGCCAAGCCCAGTCGGGTCGCCACCCGGCCCTCATGCATGATGCCGTGCGCGCCAAGCCATGGGTCTTCTGGTGTCAAGAACACCAAAAGATCAAGGCCGGCTGCGTACTCTAGGGCGTGTCGCAGCACGGCCGTATCTTTGATGGCGGCGTAGGCGTTGCCTACCCCTACGCACCCGGCCGTATGGAGGGCGTGCATGTCGGCTAAGTGGGTCCCGGAAAGCCCGCGCGTCAGGGCCCCTATGGGCAGCACCGCCGCCGCACCGAGCTGCCTTGCGCGGTCTATCATCCATTCGGCGAGCGCTGGGTTATCGAGGGGGGGTGTCGTGTCCGGGGGGTTGCATAGAGTGGTGATGCCGCCTGCCGCTGCGGCCCGGGTCTCGCTTTCCAGGGTCGCTTTATGTTCAAGCCCCGGTTCCCGGAGGCGTGCCCGCAAGTCTATGAGGCCTGGGCACACCACGAGCCCGCGTGCGTCTATTGTGCGCTCGGCGCTAAAGCCCGGCGGCGCCTCGAACCCGACGAGGCGGTCGTCATGGATAAAGAGTGAGCCAACTTGATCCAGTCCTTGGCTGGGATCGATGATGCGTCCCCCGCTGATCACGATATTCATGGACTTTTGGTCTCCGTTCCCGCCGCCCCGGCGAGGCGTGCCAAAATCGCCATACGCACCGCGATACCGAATGTGACCTGCGGCAGTATCACCGATTGCGGTCCATCGGCGACCTCCGAAGCGATTTCGAGGCCGCGATTCATGGGCCCTGGATGCATTACGATGGCCTCTGGATCGGCGAGCGCCAGACGTTCGGGCGTCAGGCCGTACAGACTAAAATATTCATGGGCGCTCGGGATCAAGGCCCCGCTCATACGTTCAAATTGCAGGCGTAGCATGATAATGACATCGACTCCGGCGAGCCCTTCGGCCATGGTCGTATAGGATTTGGCCCCCAGGCTTTCGACGGCGAAAGGGAGTAAGGATCGCGGACCGATCACGCGTACCTCGCCCGTGCCGAGAGCGGTCAAGGCATGAATTTGGGAGCGGGCGACGCGCGAGTGGAGAACGTCCCCTACGATTGCGACCTTGAGATTGGCAAAGCCGCCTTTGTAGCGGCGGATCGTA
>JAJYPQ010000038.1 GCA_021795255.1 Pseudomonadota bacterium | reverse complement strand
GGATTGAGGTAAATATCCACGGAGTTGCTGGGGGTAAACCCGGACAGCAGCGAACCATATTCAGTGTCGACGGCCTTCATCAGCTTGGCTTCTGCGGGCCCTAAGGCTTGTTCTAAGGTCTGGACCGGCGTAATGACGCCGACATTTATATTGTTGGCCGTCGCCGCCGCCGTGAGCGCTGCTGCGTAACTGTTATCGGCAGCCAGAATGCCATTATTCTGTGTCGCGGCTTTTGAACCGTATTGGCTCTCATACGGATCGATTGTCGTGCGATGCGCCGTCAACATCTGATAAGCCTGCACGGCTCCGGACAAACTCGGATCCGAGGGATTCTGAAACAAGCCGAAAATCTGTGATTCTTCATAGCGGCGCTGAGCAATCGCCACGCCGCCATTCCCGCCGTTGCTCTGATACCGGATCTGATACCACGCCTCGGCGCGGTCGCCACTGGTAATCGCATTTTGCAAACGGGGACTGTAGGGCTTGTTGTCGATAGGATCCATACCGATCAGCCCGTTATAAGTCAGCGAGAAGAGCGCCGCGCGCTCCATACTCGGCGGAAGCGTCGTGCCGGATGGCCCGTACGCCAACCATGCATTTAACTTATCCTCTGTTTGTTGACGAAGGAGCTGAAAGGTCGCATCCATCTGCTGTATTGCTGTTTGGCCGCTCGTCCCGGTATTGTTGCCATACCCGAAATTCCCGGCGGCGGCGCTTCCATAGTTTGTGCCAAGGACGCTGTTCACCGCTCGATTCAGTGCATCCTCGGCACCCGCTGATCCGGGCGCAAAACACACATCCGTTTCGGCTTTGACGATTGCTGATTGTAACGCACCGAGGTGCGGTGAATTGGCATAGCCCATTCCGTCCAAAATGAATGGGATATTTGTCTTATCAATCCGGAAGCCGATCCCGATGGTGGGAAACCCATTGGTGTCGACGTAGGCAGTGTCTTCAATCCCTTCGAACGTTTGCAACATCGCAAAAGTCCACTGATCGTATTGCTCCTGCGTCAAGCTGTTCACCGTAATACCCATATAAGCCTCCCATCAGCGAATCTAAACGACGTCTTTTTCGTGTCACTGCGCACCGCGTTGACCTTTGGTCACCCACTCGATATTGCAGAGCGGGAAGGGCAGATAACCATAAAACGGAGGGTCCGGGCGCTTGATGACCGAGACACCAATGACGCCCTCCCCCCGGTGTCCGACCCGCCGCCACGACAGGACGTAATAGGGGTGCTTCTTGTCGTGGGTGTTTTCGATAAGGTCGGTGGGCCCCATGAACCCTCCCTGTTTCCATCCCACGCGCCAGCCCCACGAAAAGAGAAGATTGCTATTGAACACCTTGGCCAGCTGCGGATTCGGCGAGGGCAGCATGTAGAGTTTTCTGTCTATGTACGGGCTGTACGGTGGAATCGGCTCGGGGACAAAGCGTCCGTACACGAAGGTATAGGGCAGAATATGCTCAAGACGAACGATGGTTTCGCGCTGGCCGTTACCCAGAAGATCCACGGTGGTGCGCCAGAGAACCGGTTTCCCCGCCTGGCGCAGGACTTTTGTCTGTTTGAGCCAATAACGCCATACTGGGCCCCATCCGGACCCCTTTTTGCAGTCTCCGCGAGGGCATCCTGTAAAGATCTCCTTCGCCAGTCTCCGATTCCACGCCATCGGTGTCCAATGGGGACGGCGGAACTGGGGGTATTTGGTGGAAAGCCTCGGATTGCGGCTGGCAAAGGGCACAGTGCGGAACTGATTGAAATTGGCCGCCAGGGCTCGGCAGGCGGGGGCGATGGGTGTCAGTCCGTAGCCAGCCAGATTCACCATGGCCACCGTATACCATCCGAGGATGCGATGGTGGGCCAAGGGATGCGCGGGCTTGGCGAAGGCGACCGGCACGCACAGAACGAACAAAAGGGCCACAGACCCCGTGACGGCCCTCATTCGACGAAGCGGTCCTTCTAGCCACGGATCACAGCCCCCCTCGAATATCAATCGCGCTTCGTCCCGTAGATCCCACCAAGCGCTGTTCTTGCCCCAATGGTCCTTACCGTCGCGTGTTTTCATATCTCACCATAATGTGTAACGCAATTGATCGCCTGGCCACCTTGGCCCAGGATGCGTCTTTCCGTCGATCCGGTGCTGGCGATCAGAAGGTCGTTGCCGCTCGATGCCGAGGCGTTCAGATCATAGGAATACGAAGAGCTCACGGAGTAAAGCGAATTGAGGCGGCCGGGGTTCAGGTAAATGTCCGTTGAGTTCGACAGACCATCCAGAGGAGTCAGGCTTTCGAACCCGGAAAGCAAGGGGCCATACGTGCTATTGATGGCGTCCATTAGCACCTTCACAGCACCGTCAATGGGCGCTGCGGGCGTGGAACGCGCCTGAAAGGCCTCTGATAAAGTTTGCACGTGCGGGATGGTCACATTGCCATAGGCCTGGCCCGCTAGGCCGTACTGTGTCGGGATCTTGTATCCATACAGTTTGTCGTAGGCCTCGATTGACACCCGATGGGCCGTGAGCATCTGATAGGCTTGGACAGTCTCGGCCAAACTGGGATTCGCGGGGTTACTGAATAAGCCGAAAATCTGCGACTCTTCGTAGCGGCGTCGCGCGATGCCGGGCAGATTATTGCCATTGCTGTAATAGCGGATCTGGTACCACGCCTCCGCGCGATCATCCGTCACAATGGCGTTGCGCAGGGCTGGACTTTTCACAGTGCCATTGCCATTAAAGCCGATCAGATTGTTGTACGTGGGAGACAAAAGCGCGGCGCGCTCCGTGCTGTAGGGGAGTTGCGGCAGTGCCGCGTTCTGTTGGGTCGGGGTGGGCTTTCCAAGCCAGCCATCCAATCGGGTTTCGTAGGTCCCCTCGATAAGATGAAAGGTTTTCCGCATCTGCGTGTCAGCGGTTGCACTACTTCCGCTCGTATTGTATGCGTTGTTTGAGTACCCGAAATTCCCGCCCCCACTCCCATAATTTGTCCCAAGAACGCTATTGACGGCCCGATTGATCGCTGCCTGGGCTGCGGCAGCTGAAGAGTAAAGCGCATTACCGGCGGTCGTCAGCGCAGCGATGAGCAGCGTGAATTTCGCGCTATTCGTATACCCCATCCCCTCTAAAATGAACCGGGCATTCGCGGCGATCTCAAAGCCGATGCCGATCGTCGCCAAAAAGCTACTATCCGCGTACACGTCAGGCTTTACGCCCTCGAAATCCTGCAGCATCCGGAAGACCAGATTGTCATAATCGGTCTTTGACAACAGCGTATAAAACGAAAGGCTCATAACAATCTCCCCAGATCAGAGGGTGTGCAGGATGGTGTGGGATAGGATATCGACATGATCACTCCCCGCGGGGTACCCAGCCGATGTTGCACAAAGGATAAAATTGATATTGATATGGGTATACGCCGCCATCCCGTTCAAAGGAAGACACACCGATGCCCGCGCCCATGCCGCTTCTCGTCCAGGCCAATGATCGCGTCCAGGCCAAGGACAGATAGGGTGTCGCCTTGCTGCCGACATCCTGGATGAGGTCCGTGCCAAAGACACCCCACCCGAACCCTGGGCCGTTGTTAAATGCCGCGGCCATCCTCGGATAGGGGGACGGGAGCATATAGATCGTGCTGTCGATGTAGCGGCAATAAGGATGCCGAGGGGGTGCGAGCACGATCTTTCCTCTTACGACATCCAGCAGGAAATAATGCGTCAGGCGAATGAGGGTTTCATGGCGGCCGTCACCCAGAAGATCGACCCGGGCGCGCCAGAGGAGCGGCTTGCCGGCCTTGCGCAGGGATTTGGTGTACTTCAGCCAGTAGTGCCACGCCGGGAGATTCTTTTTGACACAAGCCTTACTAGTGCACACTATGTAGATCCTTTCGGCCAATTTCGGATCCCAGGCCATCGGCTGCCAGTCGGGACGGCGGAATTGCGGGTATCGGGGCGAGAGCCGGGAATGGTTGCTCGCGAAGGGGACGGTGCGGAATTGGTTGAAGTCGGCGACCAACGTTTTGCAGTCGGGTGGCCAATAGTTTGGCCCCACGCCGATCGGGTAAGCGGCATAGTGCCCCAGGATGCGCGCGGGCGCAGACGGGGGATCGGGATGCCGGGTCTTGGCCGACACGGGGACAAGACCCACGACACAGGCGAGACCGAGACAGGCGCTGGCAAGCGTGGCGCCGGGCCGCCACCCCCGGCCCGGCCGGTGGTTCTTGGACTCTGTCCGGGCTGCATTCGGGATCCGTGCCATTGTCTTCAGGGATGGTGAATAAGGGCTGGAGTTGTTTGCCCGCCCCGCACGGGTGATCGCACTCTTTTCATCGGGGGTGACCTCGTGGGCTATGAGTTCGGCATCGTTCAACAGATTCGCAACAGTGGTTGTTGCGTCCTGATAATTGGCTCCGTCTATGACGGTGCCCCGATTGGCGATCACGATTTCCTGCGTGGTCGTATTGATATAGGCGACGCCGTAGTAGCCGTCGGGATTGGTCGGCGAGGACAGTAATACCTTCCACCTGTTACTCGGAAGCGGAGTATCCCCATACACCGCACTGCTCAATTCGGCTAATTCCAGGATCGTGGCCATCGTCTCTTATCTTTGTGTAGGGTCTTGAGGGATCATTATCGTAGGCGCCAGATCTGGATCTGGCGGCCTTCGCCCAAGGCCAGATAATGGCCGTGTGGAGAGACCGCGAGACTCCAGGCCTGGTGGGGGATCTTTTGCAGGAGATGGTGATGACTACCATCCCGGATCTCGACCATCTGATGGATGCCGGCTTCGATCAGATAGCGGCCCTGGGGGGTGTAGCACAAAGCATTAACCTTAGTACCGGTCGGTCCCGATTCGCTCGCCGCGAGGGTGCCGGTGTGCGCATGGTAGACACGAATCACATTGGCGGCTCCCATACCGGCGCTCCAAACACCCATCGCCACGCTCTGATTCCGAGAGTTCCAGGCGAGAGCCATAGGAGGATAGCTTGGGCCAAGTCTCGGCTTTCCCGGACCCCACCATTGAGACATGGGAAACGTCCCGATCAAACGTACCAACGTATGACGTCGCAAATTAACAAGCGCAATCTGCTGTTGGAATCCCACCAGGGTGCTGTTAGATGTCCCACCCCCCAACGCCGCCCAATGGCCGTGCGCACTCACCGCGAGCGCATTGGGCTCGAAGGGTCGGGTGGCTAGGCCCCAGCGTTCGGTCCAGGTGCGGGTGCTGTAGACCAGGAGCATATGCAGATTTGGGGGCGGGTTCCCAAGCCAGTTTCGAATCCAGATCAGGGAATGGCCCTGGGGACTGAAGGCAAGCGCTAGGCAGCCACCACCACTCGGCGGACTAGGGATATTGTCGACGACCGCCCCCGTGCGCGCGTTCCAGACCTGGATGATCGTATAGGCATCTGATTGACAGGACGCCAGCAAGCGCCCCTGCGGACTGAAGGCGAGCGGCGTGGTCGTCATGATATCGGAACCACTGCGCCGAAACCGCCGCACCACCCGATCCTTTCGCCAATCCCAGAGCTGGACAAAGGCAGTCTGCGGAGATGAGGCGGCGAGATACCGGCCGTGGGGACTGAAGGCCAGTCCCCAGGTGCCGTGGTCTGCGGAGAGGGTCGCCTGCAGGGTCGCCACCCGTTCGCGATAGATGCCGAGATGCAAGACTCCCTTAACCCAGGTCCCGAGGCTTGCCTGGGCCAGGACCGGGGCCCACAACAAAAGGAGACAGGCCGGGATCCTGAGAAATCGGTGCGCGCGCCGGACTAAAGATCCGGCATGACTTGGGGCGGGACCCTCCCCTGTCGGGCCTGCGCAACCCGGATACCCAGGCCTAAAAGACCCCAGTCCCGAAGTACGATACGCCCTCGGGCCCTCCGGGGGCGTGACGCTCTCCCGCCTGTGTACTGTCGAATCGACCCTGGTAGAGACGGATTTTTGATCGCGCATGCTCGGCATCCTGTTCTCCCTCATATGGTGGCCCGTACGAGATGGGGGGCAGCGCTGCCGCCTGGGGTTTCTTGGGGGTGTAGCGCATCGGCCTTGGCGCCCAAAGCCACCACCACGTCCACGTGCAGGGCCTTGGGCAATCCATGGGCAATGAAAAACATCGTCATCTGCCCTTTCAGCTGGTTGATGGTCTGGGCGAAGTGTTCGGCCGTGTCCTGATCGAGATTGCTGGTCGCTTCATCGAAGATCAGGACCTTCGGTTTCTTCAACAGGGCGCGGGCAATGGCCAGCCGCTGCTTCTGACCACCGGAGAGCCCCACGCCGCGCTCGCCGATCTCGGTCTGGTAACCCTTGGGCAGCTGCTCGATGACGGTGTGGATTTCGGCGATCCGGGCGGCCTGCACGATTTCATCGAAGGTCGCCTGCGGACGGGCCAGCAAGAGGTTCTCGTAGAGCGTCCCGGTAAAAAGGATCGTTTCCTGCGGCACGACCCCGAGATCCTGACGCAGCTCGTTGGCTGCAAGATGCCTGATGTCGGTGCCATCGATGCGGATGGTACCGGCCGTCGGCTGATAGAATCCCTGGAGCAGCTTCGTCAACGTGCTCTTGCCGCACCCGGAGGGACCGGTCACGGCGACGATCTGGCCCGGGGCGATGGTCAGACTGAAGTTTTCGTACAGAAACGGCCGGTCCTCGCCATAGCGAAAGCTCACGCCCTCCAGCGCGATGGCGCCCACTCGTGATCGTTGGCGGCTCGGGACCACCGTATAGGGTTCCGCGGGCACGTTCATGACGTCGCCCAAACGCGCCACCGCCAGACGGGCCTGCTGGAACTGCTGCCAGAGGCCGACTAAGCGCAGCATCGGCTGGGACAGCCGTGCGGCAAACATCTGGAAGGCCACCAGCATGCCGACGGTAAACGACGTGCCGTTCATGACGTAATAGGCCCCGTAAACCAGGATCACGAGCAACAAGGCCTGCTCGAGACCATTGGCCACGACGTTGTAGGTGTTGGCGATCTGGCGGGCTTCGAACCCCGCGCGCAGAAATTGCGCCCAGTAATCGCGATAGCGGGCATTGACGGTGGGCTCCATCTGCAGGCTTTTGACCGTCTCCATGCCGGCGATGTATTCGGTGGCAAACGCCTGGTTGCGCGCACCCAAAAGATACTGCGCATTCAACCGCTCGCGAAAAATGGGGGCGATCACGAAGCTGATTCCCGCCACAAGCCCGATGAGGGTAAGCGCAATCAGTGTCAGAACCACGCTGTAATAGAACATGATGGCGACAAAGATGACGAGAAATGGCAAGTCCAGGATCAAGGTGACCGCCGCCCCGGCCACGAACTCGCGGATCGTCTCCACACCCTGCAAGCGGGTGGTGATGACCCCCGTCGGGCGGTGCGCGAAGTAGCCAAGCGGCAGTTTCAGGATATGCTCGAAGACCGCCGCGCCCAGGACGGCGTCGACCCGGTTACCGGTGTGCAAGACGAGATACTGGCGCACCCAGCTCAAGACCGTGGAAAACACCAGAAACATCGCCATACCAAAGCCAATCACGATCAAGGTGCTTTGCGCGTGGTGCGTGATCACGCGATCGATGATGACCTGGGTAAAAAGCGGGATCGCCAAGGCGAGCAGCTGCAGCACAAGGGATGCCGCCAGGACCTCGCGCCATACCCGCTTGTGCCGCAAAAGCTCGGGGACGAACCAGCGAAACCCAAAGCGTTGCGCGGGCACCAAGGCACCGTCGGGGTCATCCAGCGGGCGATCCGCGGGAGCCAGCTGAAACACACGCCCCGTGGCGCGTGCCCGGAAATCGGCCAGCGCATGCGTCACCGGCACATTCGTTCCCGCCTCAAAAAGCGTCACCTTCCCGTCGGTGGCCTGAATCAGGATGGCGGGGCGCACCGGCTGCGGGGTGCTTGCCAAAGGCGCGCCCTCGGAGGTTTTGGCCTCCCCCATGGGCCCGGACTCGGGTGTTCCGGATGCGGACATGGACGCGGATCCGCATACGGGCGCGACCGTCTCCCCGCTCGGCGGTGCCACGACCAGGACGATGCAGGGCAATGTCAGTGTCCCCAGGGCGTCGGGCGCGCAGGATTGGCCCTGGATGCGAAAACCCAGCGCCCGCGCCATCACGATGAGGGATTCGGTCGTATAGGGGGGAGCATACTGGTTGATCAGCAAGGCCGGGTCGAAGGGTTTTTGATTCAAGGCGCAAAAACTGCCGATGACCCAGATGAGATCCTCGAGGGTCAGCGGTAAGGCCACTTCCGGGGGAGGCGCGGATTTACCGAATCGCCGCGCGGCGCCAATCAGGGTTCCCTTGACCACCCGCCTCACAGGTCGGCCAATACGGCGGGACGGTGCGTCCCATCGTGGCGATGATCGCGGACGCCCTCTGTCCGAACGGCCCACGAAACCCTGCGGATTGCGTCATCCCCCAACGCCCATCCTCCCTATTTTTTTATTAGTCTTTTTGTTTATTAGTATTTTACCTAACCGTCTTTTCGTGACCGATGCCCGGCCCGAGCGGCTTTACACAACGGTAAGGTAAAATAGACCCGCAATCGCTGTCAACAAGAAAGCGCCACAAGAGATTGCCTCCCGCTTTACAGTACACTGTAAAACGGGAGGCAATCTGTAGTGGATCGGGACGCGCGAACTCAATAGAATGGGGCGCGCCCTTTCCACAAGACCACTGCGGCTCTCTTCATGAACCTGTTGTTTGTTCATCAAAACTGCCCGGGGCAGTATGTGCATCTCATACGCCACTTTGGCGCAGACCCGCGCCACCGGGTCGTGTTCCTCACGCAGCGGCGCGATCTCACGTGGCCCGGCATTCAAGTGATCGTCTATCAGCCCCAGCGTCCGGTGACGCCGGGCGTCCATCACTATGTCCGCGAAACCGAGGCGGGAATCCTGAACGCCCAGGCCGTAGCGCGCATAGCGCTCGATCTGCGCGCCTCGGGGTTCGTGCCCGACCTCATGATCGGTCACAACGGCTGGGGCGAAATCTGGTATCTCAAGGACGTATTCCCCGCCACGCCGCTTCTCGGGTATTTCGAGTTCTTCTACCGGCGGCATGGGGCGGACGTGGGATTCGATCCGGCACAGCCTGTATCCTTCGATGACGCGCCGCGGGTGCGCACCAAGAATCTCGGCAATCTGCTCGCCCTGGACACCGTGGATGCGGGACAATGTCCCACGCTCTGGCAAAAATCGCTGTATCCCGCGCGCTACCATGAGCTTTTACACGTCATCCACGAGGGCATCGACACCGCGCGCGTGACCCCCTCCGACACCGCCCGGATCTCACTTGCCAATGGCATGGCGCTTACCGCGGCCGACGCGATCGTCACCTACGTGGCGCGCAATCTCGAGCCCTACCGGGGATTTCCCACCTTTATGCGCAGCCTGCCGGATGTCCTGGCCCGCCACCCCAAGGCACAGATCCTGATCGTGGGCGGCGATGACGTAAGCTATGGGCCGCGCTTATCCTCGGGCGAGACTTATCGGCAGGCGCTTCTTTCCGAACTCGGGTCGTCTCTGGATCTCACCCGCGTGCATTTCCTGGGCAGAGTGCCCTACCCCACGTTTCTGGCGATCCTGCAGGTATCGAGCGTGCACGTGTACCTTACGCAGCCCTTCGTGTTGTCCTGGTCTTTATTGGAGGCGATGGCAGCCGGATGCGTGGTCGTGGCGTCGGCCACGGCGCCTGTGAAGGAGGTGGTGCGCGCAGGAGAGAACGGGCTTTTGGTCGACTTCTTTTCACACGCCGAGCTTTCCGAGCGCATCCATGCGGTCCTTACCGACCCCAAGGCGCATGCCGAACTCGGGCGTCGGGCGCGCGAGACGGTCTTTTTACAATATGATCTCCACACCGTCTGCCTGCCGCGCCAGCTCGCGTTGATCGCCCGCCTGACCGGAAGGGACGCCTCGTCTGTGTCGCACGACCCCCGGCAAGGCGCAGCCTGATTCCACCACTCGGCGTGCGTTTCACCTACCAGCCACGGATCAAGACACCTGCGGAGGCCTGCCCCAGAGTCGTGTGGCTGGCGGGCTCGTAGAGACCATTGTCTATCGCCGACTGGCCCCAGTGGTAACGGTTGAGGACATAGCTCACATAAAAGCTCATGTCGCGATCGACGTTGTAGGTGAGACGGACCCGGTAGGCGATCCAGCTCGCCGCCCTCAAGGCAAACGTGTGATCCGGCGCAAAAGTGGCCGTCACCTGGGGCCGCAGAGTACGTCCCGCCGAAGCCGACACCAGGAGTACAACGGGCCCCATGGCATGCTCGAGAGCCAGCCGGCCGGCCGCAAAGGCCGTGTTGTAGGTTTCATGATCGCCATCACTTGTGTGGCGGTCCCAGTGTTCATCGCCCGCGACGATGCCGGGCACAAACGCGAGATTGGGAAGCGCAGGGAGCGCAAAGGCGGAATCCAGCCACAACCTCGCCTCGAATCGGTGGTTGCCCGTCTCCGCAGTGAGCGGCGTATCGGTCGCCGTCTGCACGTTTTGCGTAAAACCCTCGTAAGTGGTCTGGCCTTCCGTATCCGCCACCACGGCCCCGTATCCGAGGACGCCGCCCTGATATCGATATCCCAGCGCGCCGCCCCGCAGGTCCCCGCGCTCGGAATCGGCGATCGAACCCCCCGGCAAGGACGATCCTTGGCCTGCATATTCGGTATACTGCTCAAAGACCTGCCGGTACGAGATTTGCCAGCCGCTGCCGGCGCGCTGAATCGGTCGGGACACCGGGACAAAGATCGCGGCGTGCGCGCGCACCACACCCCCGAGCACGCCCGCTACCAGGGTGATCGCGACTTTTCTGCTGATAGTGGCCATCCACCCCCCTTTTTTTATCGAACCGCATCATATGCCAAAATATCAATAGACCAAAAAGTCCGCGTCCGGCATCTCTCAGGAAAAGACCCAGGTGAGCTTAAGGGTGCTGCAATTGCCAAGCGGCGGCGTTGCCTGCCAACTCTTGAACCACGATGTTTTCTGAGCGGGGCCTTCGAGGGCACGCGGCGTCCGACAGCTGGGCCTCGCCCCATGAGGCCTCCCCTGAATGTGCCATCCGAGGCGGTCTCGCGATCGCAGTCCGCTCTTGACAAATCTCTCCAATCCTCTAGGATCGGATCGTCTTCTCTGTGTCTTGGACACGGCGCGCTAGCTGGGCGTGGAAAAAGCAGCAATACATGGCGGTACGCAGAATGATCCCCGCACCCCGTTCTCTACCAAAGAGAACATTCGCTATTTCGTCAAACAAGGCAAAAAAGAGGACCCCCTTCGATCGCGGGTCCTGAAGAGTGCTTTTGAGGAGGCCGATGAAACTGCGGCGTCCCTAAAGGTGACGCTCAATCTGGGCCCCCTAATCCGCTGTTTTTGCCAAAATGCGAAAATTTCACGTTAAGTGAGACAAATACACGAAAATTTTATCGTTAGTGAGACACAGTTTCATGACTAGTGAGATGGGCTTCTCTAAGTAGTTGATTTAGATAAGAGGCCGTTTTCACCGGGAATGAGACACGACGGGGGGCCTTCGTGGCGCGCAAGCGGCGCCAACGCTTAGTACGCGCCGCCGCCCATGCGCGAGGCCCTGAAGGCAAAATCGACCGCGATCACCACCGGGATCAACGCGCAGACGGCCGACCCAAGCACCGCCCAGGATCCTTCGCGACGGAAGCGGCCGATCGCCACGGCCGCGATAAGCCCCACGGCGACCGACGCCATGAATGCCCCGATGGTCGCCTCCCCCGCGCCCGCATAAAAGCGTAGATCCAGCAAGAGGGCGCCGAGAATGAAGGCGGTGGTGGCACGCCCGGCGTCAGATACAAGCGAGCACGCAGCGGGGCCGGCCAGAATCAGGCTTGCCCCTAAGGCTACGGCGAGCGTAGCCGCGAGTTCGCCAAGCAGAATACTTCCGGAAAGCGGCGCTACGACCGCCAAACCTCCCGATGTGATGAACGAGACGGCAAGGAATGAAGGGCGACCGACACCGCGCAACCCCGAGACGACCCACAGGGTAGACCACACCGCCGCGACCACCGCCCACACCGGCAAGGCCATATCGAAAGTCTCGCGCCCGAGGATGGGCCAGAGCAGGACTGCGGCCCCACAGGCCGCCGCCAGAATAGACAGCGCCGGCCTCAGGATCGCCCCGTCCGTCCAACCCCGCAGGGACGCGGCCATCGCCAGCAACAGCACAAACCACGGCACCCACGACAAGACCGTCGTCGGCGGAAAGGTGAAGTCGCGGTAGGCCTCGAAATAGCCGGCAAGAAAGGCCGCCGGGACCGCAAGCCCGGCAAGACCGCGTGCCAGGCGGGGGGTGCCGGCGGCCAAAAACCGGGAGGACATGGCGACGAGCCCCGCCACCGCCGCCGGCACCAGAACAACATGTATCAGCTGGGATTGAACGAACGATGAATGGAGCAACGCCCACATAATGTCCCCCCGGTGCGCCGGATAACGGCGCGCTATGGATTTCCTATCGCGCCGTGCGCACGCCTTCTATGTTCACGTGCAGGTGGACACGATTGGCGATCATCCCGGCGTAGGCCGCCATGCCAAACGCGCTACGACGGATAGTCGTCGTGGCTTCATAACCGGAGAGATAGCCGCCCCAGGGTTTGGGAAGCGCCGCGACCGGTCCGGCACCGATCTCGCGGACGTGAAACACGACCGGGCGGGTCACGCCGTGGAGCGTGAGGCGCCCGTAGAGAAGGCCCGCCCCCGCCCCCTTGGGCTGAAAGCGCGTGCTGCGAAAGGTGATCACCGGAAATTCCCGGACATTGAAGAAATCCGGGCCGCGCAGATCATGGTCACGCATCGCGAAATTGGTGTCGATGCTGGCGGCCGCGATGCGGATCGCCACCTTGTCGCGTGCCGGTGCCGCGCTATTGAAGGTGTAGGTGCCGGACATCTTGTCGAAGCGCCCCACGACCACCGCGACACCGGCGTGACCTATGGTAAACCACGCCAGCGAATGGTTCGGGTCTATGCGGTAGGTCCCATTGGCGCTGCCGGTCAGGCGGTGATAACGCGCGGCATGCGCAAGCGGTACGAGCATGCCGGAGAGAAGCCCCGAGACGAGGGCCGCGCGGCACATAGTGGATACGCGTGATGAGGACATGGTCGTTCTCCTTTAGGTTAGGGTTCAAATCCGCCGAGCCTTGGTTTCAATCCTGGCCATCCGGCGGGTATCACCATGAGCGGTATACGTTCTTATACAGATAGTCCAGATACAAACTATATCGGCGTGCGCCCATTGTCAATAGGCAAACCATCGCCGCTCAGGGTTTGCGGAACCGGTCCCGCAGACGGCGCAGCTCCCCACGCACCCGATCGAGGTCGTTTGGGCTCATGTCGAGAAAGAGGCGCTTTAGGTGTTGGATGTGCATCGGGAACACCCGCGCAAACAAGGCCTCGCCTTCCGTCGTCAGCACCGCATGGAAGCTGCGGCGATCACCGGGCGGTACCTGGCGGAACACCAGACCCTTGGCCGCCAAGCGATCGATGATGCCGGTTAAGGTACCCTTGGTAATCAAGGTCTTGCGGGCCACCTCGCTCAACGCAAGGCCATCGGTATGGCCGAGGGTGGCAATGACGTCGAACTGCGCCGGGGTGAGCCCCAGCTCGCGGACATGAGCGGCCGAATAACCGGAAAAGGCATGGTAGGCCTCCGCGAGTTCGCGCAAGACACCCAGGAAAGGCTCGCGGGCCGCAACCTCGGCCGCGCCCACGAACGCCACCGATGCGGACGCCTCTTGCCCATCTTTTTGTGACATGCCGGACCCTCTATAGTTTTGATATGGACAGTCTGTTTGTAAAGTATCGCACAAAACATGGGCCGCGTCAGGCACCGCAAAGGGCGAGACTTTAGGAGGATATGAGGAGGCCGCAGTTCTCGTATCTTGGATCGGCGACCCGCGGCCTGCGACCTCCCCCACAAAGCAGTCCACCGGTCGCCTTAAAGGACAACTTTTCGTGGGGGCCTCATAGGAGAAGGCTTATGTCTCGATTGCGTTTTCGTGGGTTTACTCACCGCACGCTTCTTGGCGTGGTGTTGGCCGCCGCGTTGCCAGCCGCCGCCTTCGGGCAAGCCGGCGGGACTCCGTCATCATCACAGACCGGGGCGGCGAGCGGCCATTCCATGATGGGGCAGCCGGGCACGGGCGCGCCACGCACCACAGGCGCCGGCGCCATGACTGGCAGCGCCCACAAACCGGGGTCAAGCCCACGGATCAAATCCCTACAATCGGCGCTGAACCGTAAGGAACACGCCCATCTCGCGGTCGACGGAAAAATGGGCCCGGAAACGCGGGCCGCCCTGGAAAAATTCCAGAAGGCCCACGGTCTCAAGCCGACGGGGCACCCGGACAAAGCGACCGAGAAGGATCTGGGGCTATAGATCGACCACCAGCGGCCATGCGGGGCCCCGATGCGTACAGACGCGCTCGGGGCTTGGGGTTCGCTTCGGCTCCGTCAACGCCTCATTCGCGCCCATGATCTGAAATGTATGTCATTCCCGACGCATGCGCCAAACCGTGCAAAACACCTTCCCGCCGACGCCAAAAGCGCTCCGACTCGGACCGCGTTCGAAAAGTGTGTCCGAAAGGCGCGCGACCTGAAACGGACTCACCCCATACCCGGGGGATTGTCGCGCTTGCGATGAGACTATAGCTCGGCCGCGGGGAAGACCCGCCGATTTTTTGCGGCAGGCACGCGGTAGTGAAGGTCTCCCCAAAGTCCCTCAACGCCCTGCCAGCGGGCCTTAAAGCCGCGGTGCGACACCCCGCCCGTCTCCGCCCGGCCCACCAGGCTTTACGTCGTCACGGCTGTGATCCTTGCCAAGCAGCATGTACATCGCCGGCACCACGAACAACGAGAACAGCGATCCGAGACTAAGCCCGGTAAAGATGACAAGACCGAGCGCAAAGCGCGCGGCCGCCCCCGGACCGCTTGCGAGCAGCAACGGGATGACGCCGACGACCATGGCTGCGGTGGTCATGAGGATGGGCCGTAGGCGGATTGATGAAGCCTTCTCGACCGCCTCGCGCTTGCTTAAGCCCTCGTGACGCTGCGCCTCGTTGGCGAACTGCACGATCAGGATGCCTTGCTTTGTGATGAGCCCGATCAGGGTGATGAGGCCCACTTCGGTGTAAATATTGATCGTGCCAAGGCCAAGACTCAAAAAGATCAAGGCCCCGCTGATCGACATGGGAACCGTCACCATGACGATGAGCGGGTCACGGAAACTCTCGAACTGCGCGGCGAGCAACAGGTAAATGAGCAGGATCGCCAGGAAAAAGGTCAGGATAAGCCCGCTGCGCGCGTGCATGAACTGCCGCGACTCGCTTGCATAATTGATCGCAAACCCTTGAGGGAAGATCCTATGCGCCTGGACACGCAGATAGGACAAGGCCTGCCCCATGGTCACGCCCGGCATCGGCACCGCCTGGATGGTGGCCGAATTGAGCTGGTCGAATTGCGGGAGATACTGAGGCTCGACCTTGGTCTTGAGCGACACCACGGTCGATAATGGAACCATGTGCCCCGCCGCCTGAAGATAAAAGCTTTTGAGAAGTCCGGCATTGGCGCGGAATCGATCGGAGACCTGTGGTATCACCTCATAACTGCGGCCCTTCAGATCGAAACGGTTGATGTAGTTGCCGCTCAAAAGGGGCTGCAGGTTGGCGGCTATGGTCTGCATGTTAAGGCCCAGGGCGGCGGCCATGCTGCGGTGGATATGCAAGACGATCTGCGGGTCATCGTAGCGCAAATCCTTGGCGACATAGGCGAATAGCCCGCTACGCTGCGCAATGCCGATCAGCCGGTCGGCGACGGCATCGATCTTGCGGTAGCCGGCGGCGCCCTGGATGACGAACTGCACGGGCGGACCACCGGCCGATCCGGGAAGCGGCGGCTTTTGGAACACCGCGAGCTGCAGACCCGCTATGTGCGAGACCTTCTTTTGCATGATGGGCTGGAGCTTCATCGTGCTGATCGACCGCTTGCTCCATGACACAAGGTGCATGCCGGCCATCATCTGGTTGCTTCCGGCCCCGGTGGGCGAGAAGCCGGTGATCATGAAGCTCTTGTCGTAGACTTTGAACTGCTCAAAGTCATGGATGATCTGCAGCCCGTATGTGCGCAGATAACGAGGCGTGGCGGTCGGGGGCGCGACGCCGGCCACGAACAACACTCCCTGGTCCTCCTGAGGGGCGAGCTCCTGCTTGGTCGAGGCGAACAGGAAATACACGCTCACCAGCATGACCGCAGCAAAGAGCCAAGTGGCCGGCAGGAAGTCAAGGCTTGTGTGCAAAAGCCGATTGTAGCGTGCGCGCAACGCCTCGAAGCGTTCATCGATCCATCGCGCCCAACCATGCGGAGGGTTCTGTTTGAGAACCCGCGCGCTCAGCATCGGCGAAAGCGTCAGGGCGACGAGCATGGACACCATCACCGCCGCCACCAGGGTAAAGGCGAACTCGGAGAAAAGGCTACCGGTGAGCCCGCCCATGAACCCTATGGGAGCGAACACCGCGACCAGCGTGGTCGACATGACGACAATGGGCGACAGGAGCTCACGCCCCGAGAGGAGCGCCGCATCAAGCGGGCTTTGGCCCTCCTCGATGTGACGGTGAATGTTCTCGATCACGACGATGGCGTCGTCTACGACAAGCCCAATGGCGAGCACGATGGCAAGCAATGTCAGCAGATTGATGGTGAAATGCATCATCCACATGAGCAGGCCGCCGCCTATGATGGATAAAGGGATCGCGATGGCCGGGATCAGGGCCGCGCGCAGCGAGCCCAGAAACAGTAAAATGACGAAGATCACCACCACCAGCGTGATGGCGATCGTGGTGGCGATCTCGTGCAGGGACGCGGTTATATAAGTGCTCGCGTCATACGGGATCTGGGCGTGCAAGGTCGGCGGAAACTGCGCCTTCAAGCGCGTAAGCTCGCGGTGCACGCCGCGGGCGACGGTCAAGGAATTGGCCGACGGCGTGGGCTGGATGCCGATATAGGCGGCGGTCTTGCCATCGAAAAACGCCTGCGACGTGTAGTCCTCGGCCCCGAGAACGACGCGCGCGACATCCTTCAACCGCACCAGGGTCGGGCCGTTGTGAGCCACGACGAGATCCCTGAATCCACGGACCGTCGATAGGCTCGTGGTCGCGGTTATGACCTCCCCTATCGTGGCACTGCGCGTGCGCCCGACCGCTGATATATAGTCAT
>JAJYPQ010000446.1 GCA_021795255.1 Pseudomonadota bacterium | reverse complement strand
AACGCCCGAACCGCCCACGCAAGATAGGCCTTGTGATCCTCGCGGCGTAAGGGCAACCCTTCGCGAACCGCCGGCTCGTCGATCTGGATGACGCGAATGCCGGCTTGCTCCAGATCGTGAACCTCATCACGGATGGCGAAGGCGATCTGAAGCGCGGTGTCGGACCGCGGTTGGTCGTTTCTTACAAACGACCATTGAAGGATGGTGACAGGGCCCGTCAACATGCCTTTCATAGGCTTTTTCGTCAGCGATTGGGCGTATTTCGCCCACTCGACGGTCATCGCCTTGGGACGCGACACGTCGCCAAAGATGATAGGCGGCTTGACGGCGCGCGAACCATAGCTTTGCACCCAGCCATAATCGGTGAAGGCAAAGCCTTGGAGCTGTTCGCCGAAATACTCGACCATGTCGTTGCGTTCGGCCTCACCGTGGACTAGGACATCGAGACCGATTTCCTCTTGCTTACGCACAGCGAGCGCGATCTCGGCCCGCATCCGCTCCTCGTACGCGCGGGCATCGATGCGGCCGGCCTTGAAATCGCGGCGCGCCGTTCGGATCTCGGCGGTCTGCGGAAACGATCCGATGGTGGTGGTTGGGAATAAGGGCAGCTTCAGATGGGCGCGCTGAGCCGCGCGGCGCCTGCCAAAGGCCTGCTTGCGACTGGCGTCGGCCGGTCGGACAGCGGCCACCCGCGCCTTGACCGCCGCGCTATGGATGCGCTTGGACGAGGCTCGGTCTTGAGCCACCTTGCGGCTTTCCGCGAGCGCCTGGGCTATGGCGCTTTCGCCTTCGTCCAAGCCACGCTTCAAAAGACCGACCTCGGTCATCTTCTGGGTCGCAAACGCAAGCCAGCTCCGAATCTCGCCGTCCAAGCGCTGCTCTCTCATGAGATCGACCGGCACATGCAGAAGTGAGCAACTGCTCGCGACCGCGATCCCGCCCTTGCGACCCTTGGCCGCGGCCAACACCTTCAAGGCGGCATCGAGGTCGGCACGCCAAATGTTGCGGCCATCGATGACGCCGAGCGACAAGAGTTTGTCTGCGGGCAAGGTCTTCAAGACCTGGGGGAGCTGGCCTGCGCCACGCACGAGATCCACGTGGAGCCCGGCCGTGGGTAGACGGCAGGCAAGTTCAAGATGAGCGCCCAGACTCTCGAAATACGTGGTGAGCAAGAGCTTTGGGCCAGCGTCACTTAGGACCTCATAGGCCTTCGGATAGGCCGCCACCCAGGTCTCGGGAAGGTCCAGAACCAATGCCGGTTCATCGATCTGCACCCACTCCACGCCTAAAGCGGCCAACTTCTTTAAGATCTGCTGGTAAACCGGTAAGAGCTTTGGCAAAAGCGAGAGCCTGTCGAAGTCTTCGCCCTTGGCCTTGCCCAACCACAGATAACTGAGAGGGCCCACGAGAACGGCCTTAACCGGGAAGCCTGCGGCCTTGGCCTCGGCGACATCGGAAAAAAGGCGGGGAGAAGACACCGCGAAATGCTGGTCCTTCTGGAACTCGGGCACGATATAGTGGTAGTTCGTATCGAACCATTTTGTCATTTCGCAGGCATAGGTGGCCTTCCCCGTCGGCGCCACGCCGCGGGCCATGCGAAAGAAGGTGTCGAGATCCACTTCCGGTCCGGTCCATTCGAAGCGTGGCGGCACCACACCCAACAGGGCGCTGGTCTCAAGTATGTGGTCGTACCAGGCAAAGTCCCCGACCGTAACGAAATCGAGGCCCGCTGCCTTCTGGGCCTGCCACGCCCGCTTACGGAGGTCTTTGCCGACCGCAAGCAAGGCGTCTTGGGTCAAAGTCCCCTTCCAATAGGCCTCTAAGGCCTTCTTAAACTCGCGGTCAGCGCCGAGGCGGGGGAAACCAAGGATGTGTGCAATACTCATGACTCTCCGGGGCACGCGCCCATATCGATAATGAAGTTGGGGAGCAAAAAGGCGCCGCCGCAGGCACCCGCAGTGGCTTTTGGAGGCTAACCTTGAGAGGCCACCGAGTCAATGGGCGCACGCCGCTGCATCACCCGGAAGCCGGCCCTATAGCCCTTGCGGCCGCAAGTGGTAGAATCCCGGGATCGAAACCGAGAAAGGGATGGCGCCGAGGCAAGGCGGCGCGGCTATCCGACCAGTTTTTACTAATGGAGGAGCCCATGCTTGAAGGGATTTTGGCCAGGACGATAAAAGTCGGTTCGCTCACGGTGCGCTACCCCGACGGGCGGATAGAACAATACGGGCAGGGCGGCCCTAGTGCCGAATGGCACATCAAAAATCCAGGCGTTATCAGGAGGCTCCTCAAAGACCCTTGGTTCGAGTTCGGAGAAACCTATATGGAAGGCGGTTGGGATGCCCCCCAAGGCCTTGAAAACCTTATCGAAGTCTTTCTGCGCAACATCCCGGAACCCCCCCCTTTGCCGATCCTGGGGGCCTTTAAGCGGCGGCTTGAGCAGGCCAACCCGCTCGCCCTCAGCCGACGGCACGTGACCCACCACTACGACCTGGACGAGGACCTCTTCCGGCTCTTTCTCGATCGCGAGCTGCATTACTCCTGCGCTTACTTCACGGAGCCCAATATCAGTCTTGAGGAGGCCCAGAGGGCCAAATGCGAGCTCATTCGCCGCAAGCTCGAACTGAAAGCCGGCGACCGGGTACTCGATATCGGTTGTGGATGGGGTGGTCTCGCCTTATACCTCGCCTCCGAGGCGCGGGTGGAGGTCACCGGCCTTACGCTGTCTTCCGAACAACTGCGCGTCGCCAACGCGCGCGCCCGCGAACAGGGTCTTAGCCAGCGGGTTCGATTTCACCTTGAGGATTACCGCGAGCACAAGGGTCTCTATGACAAAGTCGTGAGTGTGGGCATGTTCGAGCATGTCGGCATCCCCCATTACGAGACCTTCTTCACCCGCCTGAAGGAACGATTGGCGCCTGACGGTTTGGCGCTCATTCATCATATCGGCCGCAGCGGCCCCCCGGGACACACGAACCCTTGGATCCGCAAACACATCTTTCCAGGCGGCTACAACCCGGCCCTATCCGAGGTCGTGCCGATCATCGAGAAAACGGGGCTCAAGGTCGCGGATATCGAGATATTGAAATTTCATTACCAGCACACCCTGCATGAATGGCAGCGGCGCTTTCAGACCCGTCGCTTCGAGGCCGTCCGCCGTTGGGGCGAACCGTTTGCGCGCATGTGGGAGTTCTATTTGGCGGCTTGCGAGGCGTCCTTCGCGATCGGCGATTTGGTCGTATTTCACCTGCAGATTGCCCGCTCGCTCGAGGGTCTGCCGCCCACGCGCGCGCATTGGTACGTGGGCGGCGAGGTTCGTGACGAGATGGCTGAGAGCGCCTAACCGCCTGAATAGTCGCGAGTGCCAGTCTTACCCTTAAAGGCGCGGTATAGGTAGGCGTTGTAGGCAATCATGATCGGGATAAAAAATCCGACCACGGCCAACATAAAGACGAGGGTGCCAGAACCTGTGGCTGCAGCGTACACGGTGTAGGTATTGGGAACTATATAGGGATAGATCGTGACTCCGAGACCCAGGAACGAACTCAAGAAAATCCCGAGCGTCCAAGCGAACGGGGCATAAGAACGGCCTAGCCCTAGAGCCTTAAACAAGCGCCAGAACGATAAACTCGCAATAAGGGGCAGTAGGCCAAACACAAAGAGGTCCGGGAACGCAAACCAGCGGCGCTCGGCCCATTCGTAACGCAGCGGGGTCAGGACGGTTATGAGGGCGGCTATGACAAAAAGCGCGATCGCCGCTCCGCGGGCGACCGGAAATAGAACGGCCTGGACCTCGCCTTCCGTTCTCATGATGAGGTAGGTCGACCCCAGGAGCACGTAGCCTGTAACGACGCCCAAGGCCACAAGGGTCGCAAAACCCGTAAGCCAGGCAAACAGGCCGCCCCTGAAGTGGCCATGGATAACGGTCATGCCACCGAGAAGGCCACCCAAGATATAGCCTTGGCTCACGGCCACTACGACGCTTCCCAGGCCGAAG
>JAJYPQ010000445.1 GCA_021795255.1 Pseudomonadota bacterium | reverse complement strand
AAACACCTTGAATTCGACCTCGCGCACAAGGTCCGCGATTTCCACGAACTCGAGCGGATTGCGAAGATCCGGTTTGTCGCTTCCAAAGCGACGCTGTGCCTCGTCGAATGTAAGCCGCGGCAGGGGTATCGGGATATCCACTCCGATCGTCTCGCGAAACACCGCCTTAACGAGCCCTTCCATAAGGCCGAGGATAGCCTGTTCGTCGAGAAACGAAGTCTCGATATCAAGCTGCGTAAACTCCGGCTGGCGGTCGGCGCGCAGGTCCTCGTCGCGAAAACACCGTGTGACCTGATAATAACGCTCAAAGCCCGCCACCATCAGGATCTGTTTGAAGAGCTGTGGTGACTGCGGCAACGCGAAAAAGTGCCCAGGATGGGTGCGGCTTGGTACGAGATAGTCGCGCGCCCCCTCGGGGGTCGAGCGCGTCAGCATGGGGGTCTCGATCTCAAGGAAGTCGTTATCCTCGAGGTAGCGGCGTGCGGCGCGAATCAGACGATGGCGCAGATGGAAGTTGTCGCGCATGGCCGCGCGCCGCAGGTCCAGATAACGGTACTTGAGGCGCACCGCCTCGCTGATATCGGGTTCGTCCAGCGGAAACGGCAAGACGTCGGCGGTATTCAGAATCACGAGCCCCGTAGCGTCGATCTCAAAAGCCCCGGTGGGCAGCGCCGGATTCTCGGTTCCCGCCGGACGCTTGCGCAAAACCCCGCTGACCTCGAGGACGTATTCGCTGCGCAGCTCCTCGGCGCGCGCAAACACCTCCGGGCGTGCAGGATCGAAGACCACTTGAACCAGGCCGCTACGGTCGCGCAGATCCACAAACAGGATGCCGCCATGATCGCGGCGACGTTGCGCCCAGCCACAGACCACCACCGCCGCGCCGGCTCCGAGCGCAGGCAATTCTCGACTCAAATGTGTACGCATAGAGATCCTAGGCCGTGGCGCTCTTGGACGCCGGGGCGGCGCCCTTCCTCGGCAGGCCGGGAGCGACCATACCCATGGACAGGATCATGCGCAAGCCCTCGTCGACGCTCATGCGCAACTCCACCACATCTTTCCGTGGGACCATAAGGAAAAAACCCGAGGTCGGATTGGGCGTCGCGGGCACGAACACGCTTACAAGGTCCGTGCCTAGCAGAGCGGCGGCCTCGGGCAAACCATCGCCGGTCAGAAACGCAAGCGTCCAGCTCCCGGGATGCGGATAGGGTACGAGAACGACGGTACGAAACGAGTTTCCGGCCCCGGACATGAGCGACTCCAGCAGCTGTTTCACGCCGGAATACACGGATCGCACCAACGGAATACGCGCCAACAGCGACTCGCCTACGGCAAGCAGCCATTGGCCGATGACGTTGGCTGCCACCACCCCAGTCGCCATGACCGCGACAAACACAAGCAGTATGCCAAGACCCGGGATATCATGGCCCAGCCAGTGCTCTGGCTGTATATCGGCCGGCAACACCCCTAGCAGACGATTCGCAAGATCCGTAAGCGACTCAACTGCCAGAAATGTGACCCCGAGCGGCACCCAAACGAGCAGGCCAGCCGTCAGGTACCGTCGAAATCGCGCCATTTAATGGCAGCCGCAGCCGCCTCCCCCACACGCCGCCGCCGGGGCCGGGGCCTCGTCCTTGGCCTTGTCGTCACCCTTCGCCTTGCCTTTGTCGCGGAAATCGGTCGCGTACCACCCCGAACCCTTCAGCTGAAACCCGGGCGCCGAAATGCGCTTTTTCAAGGCCGGTTTATGGCAGGCCGGGCACTCGGTGGCCAGCTCTCCCATCTTTTGCATAATCTCGGTATGCTGACCGCAGGCATCGCAAACGTACTCGTAGATCGGCATAACACCTCGCAAAATCCATAAGCCCAATGCCCATCATATGGGACCGAAGGCGAAAGAAATCAACGTCGATAGTATAGCGAAAACCGCGACGCCCGGCACCTTACGAGCGTAAACCATGGAAAAAGGCGCAAAACGCCTTTCCCTTGGGATTTTTTATGCTAAGTTAACGGCGTTGTTCTCAACCATCAAATAGGACACCCATGGCAACGAAAAACAAGACCCCAAACAAAAAAGCGGCGAAGAAACCGATGTCAAAGTCGGAGCTCTTGTCCCACTTGGCGGACAAAACGAACCTCAAGCGCAAAGAAGTGAGCGCGGTATTCGACGAGCTCGTTACCGTCATAAAGCGCGACATCAAGGGAGGGCCGGGGGTATTCAACTTGGCGGGCCTCATGAAGATCAAGGTGGTCCGCAAGCCGGCCACGCGCGCCCGTAAGGGGATCAACCCCTTTACGAAGGAAGAAATGGTCTTCAAGGCCAAGCCGGCGCGCAACGTGATCAAGATCCAGCCACTCAAGACTCTGAAGGGGATTTTCTAAAGTCCCGAAGTTCGGCGCGGACGGGCGACCCTCACGCCGCCCGTCCGCCCCACCCCCGGGGAACGGTGGTCGCTTCGGCCCGCCCCTTAAGGGGGGCCGATGCCGCGCTCCATGCCCCGAGCGTCGCAAGACGGGTCCTTGTTTCTTGCGCGTCTCGTCGTGCTCGCATTCCCGGCCTTGATTACCAAAACCCGCATTTTGGTCCGCGCCGTGAACCGGCTTCCCACCTTTTCCACCGTCGCTAAACGGGCGAGTTGCGGGGTTCGAAACTGGAATCGAACGGCCACTCTCAGATGAGGGCAAGGCCGCCCATGTGGCGCACAAACCGCATGCTTTGCGTGCGCGACAACGACTTCCCTGCGATTGCCCCCCGACAATGAAGGTCTGGTCAATGGACTTTGCGGGCTTGGTATCATTCGCGATGGGGCGTGGTGGTCGGTAAAGCGGCTTGCCGCCCTCATTGTGGATCCGGCCTTGCATATCAAACCTAAGGCCGTAAGATAGGGGCGCAATACCGGGGTAGAGAGCAAAAAGCCGGGAGTCGTCATGATCGGTTGGGGTGCCATAGCCCAGCAAATATCACAGGTGACGGGCACGCCTTTCGTGGCGCGTATCGTCCGCGAGGCGCATATATCCGCCCTGAATCACACAACCGTACTAAGCGACGGCGCGGAATCGTACTTCGTCAAACATAACGATCCGGGCCTTATCGAGATGTTCCGGGCCGAAGCCCTGGGCCTGCATGAAATCGCCAACACCCTCACCGTACGCGTAGCCCGACCGGTTTGCTGGGGTACCACCGAGGAGATTTCCTATCTCGTCTTACCCTATCTCGAACTGTCCGCGCGGACCCAATCGGACGATATCGAGCTTGGTCATACCTTGGCGGCGCTGCATGCCCGCCACTCGCCCTACTTCGGCTGGTACCGTGACAACACCATAGGGACCACTTCGCAGGTCAACACCCCCCACGCCGACTGGGCGGCGTTTTTCCGGGACCGCCGTATCCTCTTTCAGCTCGACCTCGCTTGCAAGAATGGTTATGACGGCGCGCTTCAGGAGCTCGGCCACAGGCTTGCCGAGGCGGTCCCGGTACTGCTCAAGGGCCACAAGCCCACAGCAAGCCTGCTCCATGGGGATCTCTGGTCAGGCAATTGCCTTGCCCACAACGAGCGCCCTATCGTCTTCGATCCCGCGGTGTATTATGGCGATCGAGAGGCTGACCTCGCCATGACCGAGCTCTTTGGCGGGTTTTCAGCGGCGTTCTATGCAGCCTATGAAGAAGCCGCTCCGCTTGGGAGCGGATATCGGGTGCGCAAAACGCTCTACAATCTGTACCATATACTAAACCACCTAAACCTCGCGGGTAGGGGCTATCTGGGCCAGGCGCAACGCATGATGACACAACTGCTGGCCGAGATCGGGCATTAACCAACCACCCTCCCAGGAAAAAGGGCAGGGCACGGAGAGGCGCCATGCTAGTCAAAGACGTAATGACCACCAATGTTCGGACGGCCCGTAGTGACACACGCATTCGCGACGTGGCGATTTTGATGTGCTTTCATCGTATCAGCGGCCTGCCGGTCGTGGACGAGGACAGCGCGATCGTCGGCGTGATT
>JAJYPQ010000444.1 GCA_021795255.1 Pseudomonadota bacterium | reverse complement strand
ACCAGGAAGAAGCCGTCAGTGCGCTCTTGCAGCACTACGAAATCTGCCGCGGTCTCTTCCATCCCTTCAATTGGTCAAAATGGGTCACCGGCACCCCGCAGGAGCGGCTCTCGGTACTGCCGGCCGCCCAGGAACATATCCTCGCCCAGCCCGATGGCAAGGCCCGGCTCTTGCGGGCTGTCACCGATGTGTCAAAGGCCTTTGCGCTCGCGGTACCAAACGAGCACGCGTTGAAAATCCGGGAGGATGTGGGCTTCTTTCAGACGGTGCGCGCGGTGCTCGCTAAAAAGAGTACGGAAGGCCGCCCGCCCCGCGAGGATCTGGACCACGCCATCCGCCAGATCGTCTCGCAGGCCATGGTGTCTGATGAGGTCATCGACATCTTTGCCGCCGCCGGCCTCAAAAAACCCGATCTCTCGATCCTGTCCGATGAGTTCTTGGCCGAGGTCCAGCAGATGCCGCAGCGCAATCTGGCGGTCGAACTCCTGGAAAAGCTCTTGAAGGGTGAGATTAAAAACCGCGCCCGACGCAATGTCGTCCAGGCCCGCTCCTTTGCCGACCTCCTGGAGCAAGCGGTCCGTCGTTACCAAAACCGCGCTATCGAGACCGCCCAGGTGATCGAGGAGCTGATCCAGCTGGCCCGCGACATGCGCGCCGCCCAGGCCCGAGGCGAGCAGCTCCATCTCACCGAAGACGAACTGGCCTTCTATGATGCCTTGGGGGTCAACGACAGCGCCGTCCAAGTCTTAGGCGAACCGACGCTCACCGACATCGCGCGCGCGCTCGTGGTCGCTGTCAAAAAGAACGTCACCATCGACTGGACGGTACGAGAGAACGTGCGCGCCAACCTGCGGGTCATCGTCAAACGCATCCTCCGTAAATATGGCTATCCGCCCGACAAACAGGAGCGCGCGACCCGAACTGTGCTAGAGCAAGCGGAGCTATTGTCGGCGCAGTGGGCGGGGGTCGCGTAAATGGCACACCACGCGTCATCACCGGGCGCTTTTACTGCCCTGATTGCCTATGTTTCACGAATAGCCAAAAACAGGCAGGCGCTCATACGCGAAGCCTCAGCGATCCTTCTAATGGGGATCTTCTTCTGCCTATGGCACTACTACTCCCTCCCGACCGCCATTAATGCCTTGGTCGCCGTAGGCACCTTGGGAATGGCCTATTTCTCGTTTGCGCTCAACCGCCACACCGTAATGGCCGAACGACGCCATATCAAACCCATGTGCTATTGTGAACCGGTCGCGGATCGCGAGAATTTCCCACGACACGGGGTGGCCCCAAAGGCGTTCTTCTATCAGAAGCGCGACGGGAAAGAGATTGAGAGCCGCGATCTGGACAGCGCGCTCATATTGCAAGCGGAGATATGGAACAATGGCACGGGACCGGCATGCAATGTGCGGCTGTGTCTGGCCTCGCCTCATCTAGGGCCGGCTGGATGTATTTGGACCGAATGGGTGCCCGTAGCACCAGCGATCTTTCCATCTGTTGTGCCTTGGACGTTTGAGTACCAGTTCACCGAAGCGGCCATGCCGCGATCTGGAGTACAAAAGCGATCGACCGGCGAGCCAAGCTCGATTGCGGCGTCGGTGCAGGATCTCTGGAACAACGTCTCCGCGATTTATCTTCAGTATGAGGACATCGAGGGCAATATCTACCATTCCTCGCTTTCTCTACTGACGCGCCCCGGGCACATCGATGATCCGGACTATAAGAAGTTTCAAGGTCGCGAACCGATTACCCAGTTCGGGGACGGAAAACTCCCCATACGCCCTTGGTATGCCTATGATCCGACGCAAGTGTAGAGATCTTTATGGGCCCGCCCTACAAAGCCCGCCACGGGTACCTGCACGGTGGCAACGCCGAATCGGGCAAATTCCGGGCGATGTACCGAACTATACTCGCCGCCCCACCTCCTTCAACAGCGCCCGCGTAATCGCGCCCGTGGATCGGTTGCGCTTCCCGGTCCGGATGGCCTGGCGGTCCTTCGCGAACGCGTGGCGCAGCTGCTCGATGAGTCCTGAGTCGGAAAGCTCTTTCTCGTCGCCACCGGAACCCCACACGATCGCGCGGTCGCGGGCCCGCTTCTCGCGCATGCGCTCGGCGGTGGTCATAGGGCCGGATTTGTAGAGGGGCGGACGGGGCATGAAAAGTCTCCTATAAAGTCACCGTGACGATAACATAGACCGTCACGGTGACGGTTGCAAGCCTTATCGCCAATGCCCGGACGCCCGCGCCGCGTCGGTTACCAGAGCCGCACCCTCCTCGAATCCCTCGAACCATTCCAAGCCTTCATTCGTTCGACTGGCGAGCACCTGCAGGGCCTCCAGGCGCCCTAGGGCCATAGTCTGCTCCCCGACATGATCGCGCGGGGCGCGCGCTAGGGCCGCCAATGCCGCCAGAGAGTATTCCGTATCGAGTGACCGCGATGAAAAACGGAGACCCTTGGAGATGAGCGCCGCAATTTCGGCTGTGGTTAGCGGCCCGCAGATCACGCAGTCCACGTGCTCGTTGTAGTGCTTTTGGTTTTCTCGCATTGTGTTCCTCCCGATATCTTGTCAGGGTTTTAACGGTTTCTCGTCAAGTCTTCGCAAAAGTTCTTTAACCAGACTTCGCGTGATGGCTCCCTTGCTCCGGCTGGCTGGCCGTTTCCTGTCCTTCCTGAAGGCAACGGCCAATTGCTCCAAGAGCCCACCGTCCGACAAGTCGGACTCGTTGCCATCCGGTCCCCATACTGTCGCGCGGTCGCGCATACGTTTTGCGGCCTGGCGCTGGGCCGGTGTCATGGGTCCGGATTTATAGAGGGGTGGACGGGGCATCGTGGTCTCCTTACGCTTTAAGCTGTTTTGGATATTTCGGGTGGTACGAGAGATCCTCTGTCATCGCCTCGTCAGCTTTCTCGATTGTGTCTACCGTCCTTCCGGCGACATCGACCATGTTTATGTCTTCTGGTAGGTATGTTGTTGTCCATTCGTACTTAAGTTTTCCGTTTTTAATGATCGGGGTGATTCGACAAATAAATCCCCGTCGATCGCCTCAAATCTATTCCCGATGGCTTCGTATTTCCGTTTCGTTTTCATCGTCTTTTACTCCTATTGTGTTGTGTGACTGTTACACTATAGTATAGTGTGATTGTCACGGATTGCAAGCCTTTATGCTACCGTTCGTCGGGTGACTGTAACGGAATGGGGCGCGTCCTTGCGCCCTGGTTGCTGTTCTTAAGCTGCCTTTTCTTCCGTCTTCTGGCTCTCTGTGAGTCCCTTAATAAAGCTGTGCGCCTTGGAGGCTTGCGCGGCGGCGGTCAAGATGGCCTTCTTGTCGCCTTTCAAAATCGCGATCCAGTGCGCCAAATAGTCGGCATGATCCGGTAGGGTTGTATTCAGTATCCCTAGGTCGGCGTTGAGGAAGGCTGATCCAAGCTCGGCGATCAGTTCTTCAAAGGCGTAGGCCTCGGTGCCAAAGCGTCCGCTAAAGTCGCGATTCAGGCGATGCTTCGCGCCTGTGCTATGACACATTTCGTGCAGGGCGGTACTGTAAAATGCCTCGGGGTTTATAAAGGCCTCGCGGGACGGTAAGTGGATGGTATCCGTGGCGGGCCGGTAGAAGGCTTGCATTCCACCCATCTGAATCGGGGCCGGGCTGGCGGCTAGGATGCGCTCGGCGTCCTCGATGGCGACAAAGGCCGGGCGTTCTTCCTGGGCCGGGGCCTCTATGCCGTCGATCTGGTCGAGGTTGAACACGCGGAAGGATTTCAGGACCGCGCCCTTGACGGTCTCCGTCTCGCCGGTGGTGGCGTCTGTGCCCGTGCTCTCCCAAGGCTTATAGAAGACGCAATGCGTGCCATGCTCGCCCTTGCGCACCTGGCCGCCTCGCTCGGCCGCTTGCTTGTACGTGAGCCAGTACGGGGAGCCGTAGCCGTGGCTAAGGCCAGTGGCCCACAGCATGAGGACATTGATTCCAGAGTAGGGCTTGTTGGTGGTGAGGTTCAGCGGTAACGAGGGCTG
>JAJYPQ010000443.1 GCA_021795255.1 Pseudomonadota bacterium | reverse complement strand
GGGTCCCGGCGCCAAAGGGCGGGCTCAGGCGTTTTATGGAAGCGCGGCGGGCGGCGGGGCGGCGGTCGGCGCCGCTCTCAGCGGCTATCTATGGTCTGGGTTCGGCGGGCGCGCCATGTTCCTTTGGGCGGCCGTGGTGGCTACTGTGGCCTTTGGTATTGTCGCGCTGTTGTTGCCGCGACCCACGAACGGTTCAATGCGCCGCCCGGCGCCGGATCGGAAATAGCAAGACTTGCCCGGGTTTGCTATCAGGCCTGACGCGCCTCGGAGGGGGTTGCTGTCCAAACAGGGTCTGGACTGTCGTGACAAAGCTCTCCAGAAACCGATAGGTGTCGATATCCGTATGGTCGGCATGGAGTACGGCCGCGTGAATGGGGCCGATGGCGCGCAAGGTGGCCTCGACCGTCACCCGGTCTTTGAGATGATGACAGCGGTTTTCGGCGTAAATGGCGCGCGCGAGCGTCAACACCAATTCATGGTGAAGACCGCAGCCTTCGAAGAGTTCATGGACGCTGGCGGCCCGCGCGCGTAAAGGCCAGTGGATGCGCCCCATACGCTCCTCTAAGGCCCGTAGCAGCTGCAGGAAGGTCATTTCATAGTGTCTCATGATGTAAGGATAGACGTGTTCGCCAAGCCACCGGGCTTAAGGGTTCTTGAAGGTGAGACCATTGTCCGACAGGCGCTGCCTGCTTGTCGAGGTGCGCGAGGTCTCTATTTACATCGTTATCGCGGAAAATGTTGGCATCCGCAGGGACCTTGGGTACCATGGGCGCACACTCGGGGTAGCTCGCATTTATGGGAAAGACACTTTACGACAAGTTGTGGGAGAGTCATGTGGTCCGGGAATTGCCGGATGGGACCTGTCTCCTCTATATCGATCGCCAGCTCGTGCACGAGGTGACGAGTCCGCAGGCGTTTGCCGGTTTGCGGGCCTATAATCGCGCGCTATGGCGGGCCTCGGCCAATTTGGCGGTCGCCGATCATAACGTACCCACCACGGAACGGGCCCGCGGCATTATCGATCCCACATCCCGTCTGCAAGTCGAGACCCTGGAGCGGAATTGTCGGGACTTTTCAGTCCCACTTTTTGCGATGGACGATCCCCGCCAAGGGATCGTCCACGTGGTCGGCCCCGAGCAGGGCGCAACCTTGCCCGGGATGACGATCGTCTGCGGCGATTCACACACCTCGACCATCGGCGCCTTTGGGGCACTCGCCCATGGGATCGGGACATCGGAGGTGGAGCAGGTGATGGCCACCCAGTGCCTTTTGCAAAAGAAGGCGCGCGCCATGCGCGTGCGCCTCGAGGGAACGATCCCAAGCCATGTGACCGCGAAAGACATGGCGCTCGCCGTTATCGGGCGTATCGGAACCGCGGGCGGCACCGGCCATGCCATTGAGTTTGCCGGATCGGCTGTGGGCGCGCTGACGATGGAAGGTCGCATGACGCTTTGCAATATGGCGATCGAGGCCGGTGCGCGGGCGGGCCTTGTGGCGGTCGATGACACGACGATCCAGTACTTGGCCGGCCGACCTTTCGCGCCCACGGGCAAGATGTGGGAACAAGCGGTTCAGGCGTGGCAGGCCTTGCATAGCGACCCTGACGCCCGGTTCTCGAAGGAAGTGGTCATCGACGTCAGTTCCTTAGCCCCGCAGGTGACCTATGGGACGTCGCCGGAGATGGTGGTATCGATCGAGGGCCGCGTGCCCGATCCAAGCCAGGAGACCGATCCCGCGCGGCGCGAGGCCTTGATGGCGGCCTTGCGGTATATGGATCTCGCTCCCGGCACGCCTATGACCGAGGTGCCGGTCGACGTCGTCTTCATCGGATCCTGCACCAATGCGCGGCTCGAGGACTTGCGCGCGGCGGCCGCAGTGGTGCGTGGCAAAAAGGTAGCTCCACACGTCCACAGGGCCTTGGTGGTGCCGGGCTCAGGCCTAGTAAAGAGGGCTGCCGAGGCCGAGGGTCTCGACCGGGTTTTTCGGGAGGCCGGGTTTGAGTGGCGCGATGCGGGCTGTTCTATGTGTCTCGCCATGAATGCCGACCGGCTAGAGCCCGGGGAACGGTGCGCGTCCACCTCGAATAGAAACTTCGAGGGTCGCCAAGGCCAAGGAGGACGCACCCACTTGCTTAGCCCAGCGATGGCGGCCGCAGCGGCCGTGGCCGGTCATTTCGTGGATATCCGACACTGGGTCTAGGAGGCTCCGTTGCAACGTTTTGAGACACTAACCGGGCTTGTCGCGCCGCTTGATCGGCTCAATGTCGACACCGACGCCATCATCCCCAAGCAATACCTTAAGGCCATCAGCCGAACGGGTTTTGGGGTCAATCTTTTCGATAACTGGCGTTATCTCGACCAGGGCGAGCCCGGACAGGACCGGGCACGGGTTCTAAATCCGGACTTTGTGCTCAATCAGCCCCGTTTTCAGGGCGCATCGATTCTGTTGGCGCGCGCCAATTTTGGGTGCGGCTCGTCACGCGAACACGCCCCCTGGGCACTCCTTGAATACGGGTTTCGGGCCATTATAGCGCCGAGTTTCGCCGATATTTTTTACAATAACAGTTTAAAAAACGGCCTTTTGCCCGTCGTCCTGCCAGAACACGAGGTCGATCGGTTATTTCAGGCGGTCGCAAAGACAGTAGGATACTCTTTGACCATCGACCTGCGTCGTCAGCGGGTGCTGGCGGAAGGCCAAGAGATCGGGACGTTCGATATCAATCCGTTCCGCAAGGATTGTCTTTTGGAGGGTCTCGACGACATCGGTTGGACCTTGCAGTATCGGGCAGACATTAAGAGCTACGAGGAGCGCAGGCGCCAAGAGGCGCCTTGGCTCTTTCCGGAAGCCGGGATGGAACAATGAGGCATATAGCGGTATTGCCGGGCGACGGGATCGGTCCGGAGGTTGTGGCCGAGGCCGTCCGGGTGCTCGAGTGTCTGCGCGACGAGTATGCGTTGGCAGTCGAGATGGAGTACGGTTTGATCGGAGGCGCGGCCTACGATGTCCATGGGCATCCGCTGCCCGATGCGACTCTGCAACTGGCAAACGCCGCCCAAGCAGTGTTGCTTGGGGCGGTGGGCGGGCCGAAATGGGAGTCGCTTCCGATTGTCGTGCGTCCGGAAAAGGCCTTATTGGGCCTACGGTCGGCATTGGGGGTTTTCGCGAACCTGAGACCTGCGGTTTTATATCCGCAGTTGGCGAACGCCTCGACCTTACGCCCCGAGATCGTGTCGGGGCTGGATCTTATGATCGTGCGCGAACTGACCGGCGGCATTTATTTTGGCGAGCCGCGCGGCATCCGCACTTTAGAAAGCGGCGAACGGCAAGGATTTAACACCTTGGTGTATGCGGAATCCGAAATCGAGCGCGTGGTGGTGCGGGCCTTTGAGATTGCGCGGGCCCGCGCCCGCCGGGTGTGTTCGGTCGACAAGGCCAACGTTCTTGAGTCCACGGAGTTGTGGCGCGAAGTCGTCATGAAGGTGGCTTGTCGTTACCCCGATGTGGCCGTGTCTCATATGTACGTGGATAACGCCGCGATGCAGCTCGTGCGGGCCCCGAAACAATTCGACGTGATCGTAACGACGAATATGTTCGGTGATATTTTGTCCGATGAGGCCGCGATGCTGACGGGTTCCATCGGGATGCTGCCATCGGCTTCGCTCAACGAGACCGACCGCGGCCTCTATGAGCCGATTCATGGCTCGGCGCCGGACATCGCCGGCAAAAATATCGCCAATCCCCTAGCCACGATCCTGTCGGTGGCCATGATGTTGCGCTATAGCCTGCACGAGCCTGCCTTGGCGACGCGCGTCGAAGCGGCGGTATCGACGGTCTTAGATACCGGCCTTCGGACTGCCGATATCGCCGAGGTTTCGCGCGCAAGCTGCTCGACCCGGGCTATGGGCGACGCCGTGATTGCGGCGCTGCGTGCCCCCCTTCCTTGACCGAAAATATCGAAAGCCTTTGCGGGCGGAGTTCCTGACATGTCGAAGACGTTTAATGTTGCGGTCGTA
>JAJYPQ010000442.1 GCA_021795255.1 Pseudomonadota bacterium | reverse complement strand
AATCCAGTAGGCATAGAGTTTGGCGACCGCATATGGGCTGCGCGGATAGAACGGCGTCGACTCCCGTTGGGGTACCTCCTGTACCTTGCCGAAAAGCTCGGAGGTGGAGGCCTGGTAAAAACGCGTTTTGTCCCGCAACCCCAGCATCCGGATCGCCTCGAGGATGCGCAAGGCGCCGAGCCCATCGGCATTCGCCGTGTATTCCGGCTCCTCGAAGCTCACCGCAACATGGCTTTGCGCGGCCAGATTGTATATTTCGTCAGGCTGCACCACCTGGATTACCCGCTGAAGACTGGACGTATCGGTCAAGTCGCCATGGTGCAGAAAAAACCGCGTGCCCGCCTCATGGGGATCCTGGTAGAGATGGTCGATCCGCGCCGTATTGAAAAGCGACGAGCGCCGCTTTAGCCCATGCACCTCGTAGCCCTTGCCCAAAAGAAACTCCGCAAGGTACGCCCCATCCTGGCCGGTCACGCCGGTGATCAATGCCTTTTTCATTTTTTCCTTTGATTCCCCAAACCCTGCATCATGTTATCCTTTGGCCCACATTGGGTTGCCGGGAGACAAACCGTGACTGGTCATCCCCACAGCCTCCGCCGATCCCCCGGGCTGCGTTTCTGCCGCCCCTAAAGCCTTCCCAATGAGGATGTCCATCATCCGGTCGGCCGTTTGCTTTGCCGTGTACCATGGCATTCCCGCGCTCGCCGGATGTTCCCGGGTTTCATACAAGGCGAGCCAATTCTTTATGGCGTCTGCCAATTCTTGAGGCCTTGTACCGGAGAAGTAAAATGCCCGGTCCCTTGCCACTTCCCGAAAAACGGGGATATCGCGCGCAATGATGGGCAACTCGTGTCTTGCGGCCTCGATGAGCGGCAACCCAAAACCCTCACCCTCGGATGCCGCAATCAGACAACTGGCCGAACCGTAGACTCTTTCCAACGCCTCGTCGCTGATGGCACCGAGCCACGCGATGTGACCGTTGCCTTTGGCTGCCCTCTTCATGCGGGTCACCAATTCATCCACCATCCACCCTGTCTTGCCCACGATGACCAGTGCAACGTTAAGCCCCTCCCGTAACAGCTCCTCGAAGGCCTCCAACACCTGGCGGTGACCCTTTCGTGGCTCAATGGTCCCCACCATCAGGAACGTAACACGTCCTCTCATAGAGGCCATGACGGTATCGACCGTCGTATCCACAACCCCTGCCGTGCGCACGCCATCGAGCTCGGCCATCATCGGCGCGACCGCGATCTCGTACGCACGGTGTCGTCTCACGTTATTCTCGGCACACCAGTCCCCCAGATCGTTCGCCGTGCTCTCTGAGATGCAAAGCGCGCCATCCATCGCGCTGATCGTCTCGAGCCACGCCGTGAAATTCCCATGACTTCCTGGCGGGAACCATGTGGAATGTTTCACAGGGAGAAGATCGTAAACCACAAACCACACCTTGACACCGTGTCTGCGCCATGCGTCCAATATGGAGCGCCTCTGAATCACCGCCCCGCCAACCAGGTCCAGACCGACAAACACATCCCCCGTCCACGCCTCAACCCTGTCATTCTGCAACCAGGGTTCATTCAGCCCGAGAAATTCCGCCGTGAAACGCCGGGCGTAACAATAGCCCATCCCGTCGTCCGTGGCCCTCACGGGTTCCACCCGCCATCCTGCTGGCGGCGATTGCAACCAATTGCGCAATGTGGACCGAACGACGCGCTGAACCCCTGTTTTCAGATCGTGGTTGGCGATCACGGACACGTCCACCAGCAATTGTTTTCGTCTCGGCACGGGCGGAAAACTCCTCGCAAGACACAGCGCGAGGTGTCTGCGCTCACCTTCTGCGAGAGTCAACCGCCTCATTCGATCCAGAAGCCCCGGCAGCTCCTGGCGGCTTCGTCTGTAGACGCTCTCGATGACTTCGGCATACTCTTTTGCGCACTCACGCGGCGCGTGCCGCTTGCGAATGTAGGCCAGAGATCTCTCTTTCAGCCGCGCGCGTCCATCCGCGCTCTGCCACAAATGGACCATGGCCCCTATCAGTTCCGCATCCGAAAACGTCTCCGGCAACATATAGACACATTCCTTGTCCAATTCCGCGAGACTCCCATGCGCATTCACTATTGTCGGTACACCATAATTCAAGCAATCAAGGACCGCGCCTGACGTTTCACCACGCGACCCGGTCCGCAATTGCACGGCGATGTCAGCCGCCTGCAAATAGGCCGCATAAGTGGCCTTGTCGATCCAGCCTGTGATGTGCACGCGCCCATGGGGGGCACTTTGGGTGATACTCTCACGCAAATCCCGCCCAAAGGTCCCGCCGTGATTTTCGCCCACGAATATCAGCTGTACTTGCGCATCTTGCGCCAGGGGGGAGGCGAAGAATGCACGCAAAACGACATGATGGAGTTTCGTGGGAACGATGAACCCGAAGACACAAAACACCACGGCATCCTCGGCGATGCCGAGCACTTTGCGCGCCTGACTGCGATTGTTTTCCGGCGCCGGCGCTCGCATGAGCGGGATGACCGAAAAACGTTTGGGAGCGATGTATGTGTAGCCCGCCTGGGCGAGCCTCATTGCGTGTCTGCTGTGGGTGATGATACCAAGCGCCTTTTGGAGAATCAGTTCGTTTCCCGCATACAGCGATATTCCTTCGTCCAGCCCCCGGCCCGCCTCTTGTCGCATTTTCTTGAACGCCCCATAGCCCTGCTCCTGGAGCGCCGCGCGCGCGGCCCCATGCGGGATCAATCCGCTCGCTTCCCCGTACCTTTGCGCGTCCGAGAGGGCGACATCATGCAGAACGACGATTCCAGGAATCTCCGTAAGGAGACCAAACATATAGATATGAAAGGGGGCATTACCAAAATGGTAGAGGACGCGGTCGTAGCTCGTCCGCTGTTTGCGAAACTCCCCCGCACTTAAAATATCGCAGTTCGCCCGGACCCATGGATCGCTCACTTCTGGCTGGTCCACCACGACGTCGATCCGGTACCAGCGCGTCAACTCATGCAAGAGTTCCGCACTGTAATCGGCGATGCCCGTACGCGCCGGCGGCAGCGGCGACACATACGCAAGACGCGGCCTTGGTACACCCGGATCGCTTGCCTCCCGCAACGGCTTCACATTGGGGACCCATGACTCTAAAGCCTCGACGGCGCGCTTGGCGGTCTTTTCCCAACTGAAATGCCGCGCCTGCACACACCCATGCTGCTCGAGTTCCCGGCGAAAATTGGGATCCTCCAAAACCCGCCGGAGCTTGGCGGCGATATCCGCCTCATCGAATGGATCAAAAAGCGCATCGGCCCGGCCCACGACCTCTGGCAGGCTGGCCGCAAGAACGGCGCGGCCGCATCGCATGGCCTCCAGGACCGGCAGCCCAAAGCCCTCATGCCAACTGGGCATGACAAGACACTGGCAGGCGTTGTACAGGAGATCCAGGTCCTCGTCTGACACATGACCCGTGATGATGACATCCGTCACCGCCAGGCCGGCCTTCCGAATCACCTCACCCAGGGCCTGTTGTTCCGCTGCCCTCAACCGGCCGACAATCACCAGACAGTGCCGTGACCGCAATGCCTTTGGCAACCGCGCGTAGGCCCGTATGAGACGATCGAGATTCTTGCGCGCATCCCCTCCGCCCACATAGAGCAGGAAAGGCCCGGCAATCCCATAGGCCACCGACAAATGCGCCCGATCCTCCTCGGACAGCGACCGCGGCCGCAGATTCTCGTTACAGCCAGCTGCGATGTTGCAGACCCTGTCCGACGCAAACCCCATCCATTTGCATGCCTCCTTTGCCGACGCCCCGGAAATCGCCAGCGCATAGTGGGCACGCTTGATGTGGTCTACTTTTCCCAGATAATAATCCGCATATACCGGATCACTGAGGTACTCGGGATAGATAAGCGGAATCGCATCATAGAAAATGACCGCAGTACGCAGGCGCGCGTGCCGTCCGACACTGGTCACCGCGTCGTCCGCATAGCCCTCAAAGAGACTCGTCACGATCACGAGATCGGGATCCA
>JAJYPQ010000441.1 GCA_021795255.1 Pseudomonadota bacterium | reverse complement strand
TTGGGGAACAGATTGACGGTGGGCACCAAAAAGATTGCGGTGGGCGACATCCTGTTCAACGCGCACAAAGATTACCGCATCCCCAACTCCATTCGTATCGGCGTGGAAGCCGGGACATGGTTTCTTTCGTTCAGCAATGAAGACATGCGACAGGTGCCCGACGAGGCGGAAACCGTGGAATGGCTGCGGAAGTTCTCCGAGGAAGAGTTGCTGACCAGGACCTTCGGCGGCGATCGGGGCGTGGAGATCCCGCTGGCGGGCAACCATGGAGAGACCTTCGACTTCGATCCTGTCCAGAAAGATCGCATGGAGAAGAAAGTGTGCCAGACCAAACGCTATCAGCGCCAAATGGCGCGGCAGCGTACCCAGGCGGTCAAGGAAAAACGGCCGACCGGCGCGAACTATCGAAAGACCAAAAAGCGTCTCGCCAAGACTCATCAATACGGCAAAAACGTTCGGGAGGATTTCGCCCATAAGACCAGCAGAGCCATTGTTCATAATCCCGACAATTTGCTGATGGTGTACGAAGACATGAACGTCAAGGGGATGACGAAGAAACCCAAGGCCAAGAAGGACGAAAACGGCAAATGGGCCAAGAACCGGGCCGCAGCAAAGGCTGGGTTGAGCAAGAAAATCCTCACTGCGGCATGGGGTAAAACCGTCACTTTCACCAAGTATAAGGCCGTCAAGGCCGGTAAGTTGTGCATCAAGATCAATCCTTATCAAACCTCGCAGGAATGTGCCGAGTGTGGGCACATCCATCCTGACAACCGGGTTTCGCAATCCGAGTTTGTCTGCCAAGCCTGCGGGCATCAAAACAATGCCGATCACAACGCGGGGCGGGTCATCGCCAAGCGTGGGGTGCGGTTGCTGCTTTCCGGTGGTTTCCAACCCAGGGAAGTCAAGCGATGTGGAATATTTCGGCAGAAAGCAAACGAGGGAATAGGGCCGGTGCGGTCCGAATGTACGCCTGGGGAGTCCATCGTAAGTCGTGTGGCCGGAAACGGTCGGACGCAGGGGACGGAACACCCTCTATGGGGTTCTGCAGAGGGAAGGAACCAGGAACTTCTTTTCGTGAGGGAAGAAACCCCCGCTACAACTGCGTAAGCGGTTTAGCGGCGGGAGAGTTCATACTCTCTTCGTAGGACATATTCTCTCCTTTCTCCGTCGCTCGCCGCGGCTCAAGGCTGCGCCAGCGCCCACGCCCGCGCGCGATCCCGCACGGCTTGCTCGAGCGCGGCCAGAGAGAGCCAGCCCGATCGCGGCAGGTCGTGCGTAAGGCGCGCCACCGGGACCAGCGGGTAGTCCCGCGCCATCTTGGCAATCAAGGCCTCGACCCACACGGTTTGTTGCGCCTGGCCGGCGAGGTCCGGCAGGTCGATCACCAGGTCAAAACGCCGCCGCACGGCACGGTCGAGCATGTCGGGGTGGTTGGTGGCACCCACCACCACGGCGGGTGTGGCCACGCGATCCAGAGCCAGCAAAAAGGTTGACACGACGCGCGCCTGTTCGCCGACATCCGTGCGATGGGCGGACGTCGCGCGCTCGCTTAAAAGCGTTTCCACCTCGTCGATCAAGAGCACGACCGGCGTACCGCTCACCTGGTCCAGCACGCGGGTGAGCAGGGACCCGGTCTCGCCCAGAAGCGAGATGATGACCCGCCCGTAGTGTAGGGTGAGAAACGGGACACCCAAGGTGTGCGCCAGGGCCTCGGCGAGCGAGGTCTTGCCTGTGCCGGGCACGCCGGTCAACAAAAGCTTGTGACGCGGTGTGAGCCCGTAGGCGGCGAGACGGCCAGCAGACTGTACCTCGGTCACGAGCTCCGCGATCTGGGCTCGGGTCTCCGGCGGCAAAATGACGGAATCCAGGGTGCGGACGGCGGCCTGGACCCACACACAAGCGCGGGTTTTGTTGTCCCAGTCCGCCAAGTTGGCCTCTGGGTGCAGCGCCTTGGCTACCGCGTGTTCGAGGCGCTTATACATCGCGGAGCCCGCGCCAGCGTCGGACTGGATCTCCCGGATCAGGCTCAACACGCGCCCCGCATCCTTGGCAAGCGCGGCCTGGGCTAGGGCGAGGACTTGGCTTTGGGTGGTCATCTACGCAGACCTCCCGGACGAAGACGTGTCTTTGTCTTCGGACGCGGCGCTTGCGAGGAGGTGCTGGAGGCGCGCCTGCGTTTCGGTGGCGTCCCAGCTATCTAGTGCGCGCCAGTCGGGCACTTCGTGTTCCATGGTGGCACAAAGATCACCCCATGCGTCCACCAAGAGCGCCCACGCGGGAGACACCGTGCGCATCTCAAGCAACCGTTCTGCAAAGGCGGGTACCGCTTCAAGGAGTAGACGACAGCGCGTAAAATCGCCCACATCATGCGGGTGATGCGCGGGAACCGGATCGTGGCGAACCAACGCGGGGTGTATCCCGGTGCAATGGAAAAAGATCGTGGCGGAAGACAACCCTTGCTTGCCTGCGGCCAGCCATTCGCGAGCCGCCGGGTCCAGGAGCGGATACGAAATCGCGAGTCGTCTCCGCTCCTGCTCGACGTAACGTAGGCGCAGGGCCTCGCACTGCTCGGGTAGCCCTATCGCGAAGGCAGCCTGTGCCAGCCGTGCAAGATCCGTATTTGCCACAGAGCCTTTCGGGGCGGACTTCATCAAGGCGACAAAGTCCGTAATGGGGATGCCCCCACCAATCAGTATGCAACCATCCTCGCGACGCACGGTATATTCGGGATCGCTGCCATCCAGTGCGACGGTTACAGTGAACGTCATACGACCTCCTATGGATGCCCGTCTCTCTCGTTGTCTTTGTCGGTCACGGCAATAGTCGTCCGCCCGTTGGCCAACAACTGTTCGACCTCTTTCTCCGACAGGTCCGGCCAATTCGCGAGGCCGGTCTTGGCAAAGACCGGCTCGTCGGGATACTCGCGTACCCGCAGATCCTCCGGCCATTCGGAAGGATCGGCACCTGCTCGATCCTTCGTATAGCAGCGAGCCTGACGATCAAAGGCGTTGGCCCCAAGCTGTTTCATAAAAAACGGCACGCCCGCTTCAGCGCACTCCTGGCGCAGGGCGCGCGCCCACTCCGCGTGAAAGGGTCGCGCCTTGGAGCCGGACTCACCGCCCACTACAACCCAATCTAGGCGCGGATTGCGGGCGCTATGTCCGCCATGGGGGCGCAAGGGCCCAAACATCCCCACCGGTATTTCCTCGAGAACCAAGGGTCCTAATAAGGGCTCGGCGCTCAGCCAGTGGTGCGCCACAGGGACCTGCAGAAGGATGTGGATGCGCTCATCGGCCGTTTCCTGGTCCTCAGCGGACACGCCCCACCAGATATGGCGGGCGAACCGGGACGCCGGGTTATCGATCGGGATCTTGTCCAGATGCAGACGCGGATACGCGATGCGCAAGCTGTTGGTACGCGCCAAGATCCGGTGGTAGAGACCCGGCGCGGCGAAGTAGTTTCGCATGCGTTCCGGGCGCTTTGTGAGCACCTGGAAGGTGTGGTGGGGCGCCAGCAACATGACGGCCAGGATGGCGTCGATAGCCGCGTCTGGGATCGTCTCATGAAAGAGGTCACTCATCGAATTCACAAAGATGCGCCGCGGGCGCCGCCAGCGCAAAGGCTGATCAAAGCGTTCTGGGTGGACCCGGACATCGGTAAAAGCGCGGCCCGCATAGACCGTGTGCGGAGCGGACGCCAGCCGCTGCCAATCGCGCTCGGCGTAGCAATGTTTGCAGCCGGCCGAAACCTTCGCGCAACCCGTTACCGGGTTCCACGTGGCCGAGGTCCAGGCAATGCCAGTTTTGTCGCTCATAACATATAACCCCGCCATCTAGTGGTTATCAGAACCAAGAGAAACGATTTGCTTCATCAAATGGGTATTTGTCGCGTATGACTCACGCGCCGCGTCGAGGAGCGAAATGCCTGACGTGAGAGCTTTGAGCTTGAGTTCCGCGACTAATTCGTCGGCGCGGCCATTACCGATCCGAATGCCGATACGTTCTTTGCAAAAGGCCACAAGCTTAGCTCTGGTT
>JAJYPQ010000440.1 GCA_021795255.1 Pseudomonadota bacterium | reverse complement strand
CGTGACGACCTCGTCGGGCAATATATCGGGCACACCGCCCCCAAGACCAAGGAAGTCATCAAGAAGGCCATGGGCGGAGTTCTGTTTATTGACGAGGCGTACTACCTATACAAACCCGAGAACGAGCGCGATTACGGACAGGAATCGATAGAAATCCTGCTCCAGATCATGGAAAACAATCGCGACGATCTCGTTGTCATCCTGGCAGGATACAAAGACAAGATGGACCGCTTCTTCTCGAGCAACCCCGGGATGCGCTCGCGTATCGCCCATCACGTCGACTTCCCCGATTACTCGCCGTCCGAACTCATGGCGATCGCCAAACTCATGTTGGGTAGCCAGAATTACCGATTCAGCCCCGATGGCGAACGGGCCTTTGCCGAGTACATTCCGTTGCGAATGAAGCATGGCAACTTCGCGAACGCGCGTTCGATTCGTAATGCCTTAGACAGGGCCCGTCTCCGCCAGGCCAATCGCTTGTTCGCAAGCAAAACCAAGCGCTTGACGAAGGTCGATCTCATGACCTTGGAGGCCGAGGACATCATGGTAAGCCGCGTATTTCAAGACGACGCGCCGGAGACCAAGACATCCGGCACCAAGTGAGCCTGGAAACGGCGACCGCTAGCTAGCCGTGCAATAGGTCATTGAGGACGGCAAGCCAACGCCGCTTGTCCGCGGGCGGGGCCCAACTCGCCTCGATGCTATTACGCCCCAAAAGCGCCCAGGTCGAAATATCGAAACCAAAAGCCGCCTGCACCGCCCGGATATTATCGTTCATATAGCCTCCGAAATAGGCCGGATCGTCGCTATTGACGGTGGCCTTCACCCCGGCATCCAATAATTGCGGTAGCACATGGTCGGCCATCGTCGGATAGACGCACAAGCGCACGTTCGACAGCGGACAGACCGTGAGCGCCACCCCGGCATCCGCCAGTCGGCGCAGGACCTTCGGATCTTCCACGGCGCGCACGCCGTGATCGATGCGGACCACCTTCAAAAGATCCAGCGCCTCGCTAATATAAGAGGGCGGCCCCTCCTCACCGGCATGGGCCACGCCAGGCTTTCCTAGACCCCGCACCCGAGCGAAGACCCGCTCAAACTTGCGCGGAGGGTGATCGCGCTCTGCGGAATCGAGCCCGAAGCCGTCGATGCTCGCCAAAAACGGCTCGGCGGACTTCAGCGTAGAAAGGGCGTCCTCCTCGCTTAAGTGGCGGAGAAAACACAGGATCAGGCGCGTCGTGATGCCCCACCTTTTCTGTCCCTCGCGGCGTCCGGCGTCGAGACCCTCCATGACCACCGCAAGCGGGATGCCACGTGCCGTGTGAGTCTGGGGATCAAAAAATATTTCCGCGTGTACGACATGGTCCGCCTGCGCGCGCTCGAGATAGGCCAACATGAGATCCGAAAAGTCCTCGGCAGTCCTCAAGGCGTCGGCGCAGGCGTAATAAAGATCAAGAAATGACTGAAGGTCGGTAAAATTCTTGGCGGCCCGCAGGGCCTCCTCATTGCGAAAAGGTAAGGTCAGGCCGTTGCGACGGGCCAAGGCGAAGGCCAGATCGGGCTCAAGAGTCCCTTCTATATGGACATGGAGCTCGGCCTTGGGCATCCGACACGCGAAATCGACAGCCGACATGGTGACTAAAGACATGATTTCCTCGGCCCGCGGGCCCGAACACACCGGGGCCCATAATGCCTATTCTCCCCGAGCAAGATCAAGCCGCGCCCGGGCTCGGTCGCGCGGGATCGAAGGGGCCCCGCGGCCCGGATGGACACTGCCCCGGCCAAATCCCGCCCCAAAGACGTGCTTGGGTCCCCTTCAGGGCAAGAACACCGCCCTGTAATCCCGCCTCCGACGCCGAAGCCCCGCAGGTGGGAAGGATTTGGGACCGCGACGTGCAAAACGATGCGGGCCCTAATAGTCCTCACCGCGACGACCCGCCTCCGACCACCCGCCTTGCGCCACCCACCAAGAACGGGATCGTCACATTCCGGATCGGGCCTGGAAGGTCCAGCGGCTTCACGAGCATCTTAACCGCCGACTGAAAGGGATAGTGAAGCGCCGCCAAGGTCCGGATGCGATTCCGAAACTCGGTAAAATCGTTGCGCTCGAAGGGCCTTCCCGGGGCGTGGACCCGGGATACGTTCCGGACCGCCAAATAGGCATCCTCGCTATCGACCTCCGCGACCCGCCGCCATAACTCCCGAGCCACCCGCCAACGGGAATGCCGCTCGCGCTTTTGATACTGCCGATAAAAATGGTAGAAGCCCTTATAGTGTCCCACCTCGTCGTCGCGGATATGCCCGGCCACCTTCGCCAATACCGGTTCGGGGCTGGCGTCACGCAACATCGCATAAAAACTCGACGTACCGGTCTCTACCACGCAGCGGGCGGCCATCTCGAGCGTTCGGGTCGGGCCCAACAACGCCGTCTGGCAATACGGGGCATAATCGGCCCGAAAGCCCTCGAAACCGCGCTCCCAATCGAAATCCGGCCAAACGCACGACACATAGCGGCGCAACGCGGCGCCGTGCTGCATCTCTTCAGGTTCCCACTTATGCGCGAGCCATTCGCAGGCTTCGTCATCCCCGGAATAGTAAGCACCGAGATTCGCGGCGTAGAGATCCGACAGGATCTCTACGAACGACGATGCCGCTACGAGGTAAAACCAATCCGTATTGTCGACGATCGCGCGCCGATCAATGTTTTCATAAGGGATATCCCCCAAAGACCAGCTCGGCTTGCGGGGTTTCTGGGTCGCTGCCATAAATCCTATAGCTCCTCTCTCGCCCCGTCCGCGGCCACGCCCACTGGGGCGTACCGTAGGACGGATTGATATAACCGGTAGTCATAACGGGCGATAGGCTAAAGGCCCGGACGGGTTTAGTATAAACAAACGGTAATGAAGACGACTAGTCGGGTGCGCTTCTGACATCGACCCATAACTCATAACCCGTCCCTATAACTCATATAAGGACAGGGTCCTTCAAAGAGGAGGCCAAGATGACTGCCCAAGAGACCGGGGTCTTCACGGAAACCCCTGCGGCTATAAACCCCCCAACCGGCGTGGCCGTGCTCGCCGGCGGCTGCTTTTGGTGCCTTGAAGCCGTTTTTTGCGAGCTCGATGGTGTCCTTAAGGTTGAGCCTGGTTACTGCGGCGGGACGGAAGAAACCGCAAACTATCGGGAGGTCTGCACCGGACGCACGGATCACGCGGAGGCGGTGCGCATCGAGTTTGATGAGAATAAGATCGGCTACGAAGATTTACTGAGGGTATTTTTTACGGTCGCCCATGACCCAACCCAGAAGGACCGCCAAGGGAACGATAGGGGCCGCCAGTATCGCTCGGCCATATTCTATGTCAACCCGGATCAAAAACGCGCCGCCGACCAAGCCCTCGAGACATTGGCCCGTGACCGTGTTTTCAATGACCCGATCGTCACCGAGGTCGTGCCGCTGCGGGCCTTCTATTTGGCGGAGGCCTATCACCACAATTACGCGGCCTGCCACCCAAACCAACCATACATCGCGCATGTCTCCACGCCGAAGGTCGAGAAACTGCGGCGCTACTTCGTACGCATGTTGCGCGCCGATCCGGTTTCCTAGGGGCATCCCTTATGGGACACAAAACAGATAGTCTGATGTCGGCCTCGGGCTACGACCTAAACCCGCCGCCGCCGACGGAGCGCGAGCAACGCATACGAGCCTTAAGCGCCGAGGAACGGCGCGTCCTTCTGGCGGCCGGCACGGAAGCGCCTTTTTGTGGCGGCCTCTTAGACGAGCACGGCAAGGGCATCTTCGCCTGCCGTTTCTGCGAACTCCCGCTCTTTCGATCGGCCGACAAGTTCGAGTCGGGAACCGGATGGCCCAGCTTCACGCGCCCCTTCGACCCCGAACATGTGCGGCGGATCCGCGACACAAGCCACGGCATGTTGAGGACCGAGATCCGTTGCGCTCGCTGCGATAGCCATCTCGGCCATGTGTTCCCAGACGGCCCCGCCCCTACGGGGGAGCGTCATTGCCTGAATTCGATAGCC
>JAJYPQ010000439.1 GCA_021795255.1 Pseudomonadota bacterium | reverse complement strand
CCAGGCAGAACGCGCAGCCGTTAAGCTGCGATGCACGGATGTCTACGAGAAGCGCCAGCCCCTCGTCCATGTGGAAGGCCATGCCGAAGGCGCGGTATTTTTGAAAGAGATCGGCAGATAGCTGCGAGTAGTCGAGGCGTTGATGATGTGGTGTGCTCATGGTGGTGGTCCTTTGCTGGGGGTTGATCCGGGCCGGCGGATTCGCCGATCGCTTCCTTAAGACGAGGCAGCCCTGCGCACCGTGACACTCAGTGACGCGACCATTGCGTGATCGCGCGCAGCTTATCCGGATTGCGCTGAATATACACCACGCCCACGCGGCTCGGCTCGTGGACCGAAGGGGCGAGCGCGATTGTCTGAACCAGCTGCCCGCCTGCCAGGTCGTCCACAATGAGGCAGCCTGGCAAGCCGTTTACCATCGTCGGCACGAGCCGCCAGCCGCGGTTGGCGGGCGACTGCGCAAAGCCGATGAAGGTGCGTGCGATCAGCGCATTGCCGTGTAGCGGGCGTGGTACGGCGGCGACCTTGCCGCCGCCGTCGGCCAGCAGCAACGCGTCGGCCGCCAGCACCTTGATCAACGCCGTCACGTCGCGACTTCGTACGGCGTGCATGAAAGCGTTAACGAGGTAGTCACACTCTTCCTGGGGCACCTTGCGCCGCGCGTAGTTGGACCGGATGTTCTTGCGCGCACGGCTTATCAACTGGCGACACGTGGACTCCGTGCGCTCAAGGTGGCGCGCGGTCTCGTCGTAGTCGAGGTCGAACACGTCGTGCAGCAGGAAGGCTGCGCGCTCCAAAGGCGACAGCCGCTCAAGGGCCAGCATGAAGGCCATCGACACGTCCTCGGCAAACTCAGTCTGGCTCTCGGGGCCGGGCGTCCAGCCAAAGAGGTCGTCACCTTCCAGCAGCGGCTCGGGCAGCCAGACACCAACGTAGTGCTCGCGCCGCACGGCCGCCGAGCGCAGCTTGTCCAGACACAGGTTGGTCACCAGACGTGACAGGAAGGCACCCGCATACTCGATTGTGGATTCGTCTACTTCGGCCCAGCGCATCCAAGCCTCCTGGACGATATCTTCGGCTTCGGCGCGCGAGCCGAGCATACGGTAGGCCAGCGCACGCAGCCGACGGGCGTGGTCCCGATCGTAGCGATGCGCGCGGGCGGTCGGCGACCGGTCGATATCGTCTGTCATGGCAGTGAAATTAGCATCTCCACGGTACACTAGTCCGCAAGACGAGACAGACCTCAGGTTTGTGACATGCCGGCGAAAATTATTGACGGCAGGCATGCCTTGGTTACACGACGGCTATCCGCAAAAACGCCTGGTGGGTAACACCTTACGCCTTCTTCCGGAGTGACTCCCGGCTCACATCCGGCCTCAGCCCCGTGACTTCGGGGCGCTAGACCGGAGATTCTCCGCGACCGCGGCCTGGACCAAGGTCTTGAACGCCTCAGTATCGAGCATCTCTCCCTCCCGGATGTCGATGGCGCGACGCGTATTGCCATCAAGGCTGGAGTTGAAGAGCCCCCGAGGGTCCGCCAAGCGGGCCCCCCGAGCGAAAGTCAGCTTCACCACCTGCTTGTACACCTCTCCAGTGCAGATAATCCCTGCGTGGGACCATACGGGCACCCCGAGTGGGTTGCTGGGTTTGATCCACTTGCATTCCTCCGCGATGTCCGGATCCGCCTCGTGAATAAGGCGACGAAGCTCAGCGAGGGCCTCGGCGCGCCAGCCATCCAGAGATCGAATCCGCTCGTCGATGAGCCGAGGGCCCGTAATCGCGGTTGCGCGCTCTGCTTCGGCATTGGGCTTGATCTTCGGCGCACCGTCTTTAGGTTTTGGCACGGCTCATTCTCCAATTTGTAGTGATGCCCAGCGTTTGTGCTGAACAGACGACGTGCGGTGCCCATGATGCAGCACGTTATGCGGGTGTGGCAACTCACCATTCAAATAGCTAGCTGCTATTGACACAACAGTTTGAATGCGAGATTCGGGTCAAAGCCGATGTGGAAGCGCACGGTGATCCGCGCGATCGCCAACGGTTCCGGTAGCGCGATTTACTAGCGTCGCCAAGATCAATGCTCGCCGGCCAACCGAGGTCGCGGATCAGGCCGCCGGCCACCTGCTAGCCGGCGTTGTGGTTGCCGCAAATGAGCATGTCGGGCTTGGTGCCGTTGAAGTTCGGGTGGATGATGCGCGTATGGCCAACGATGTTGAAAGCCTTGACCACGCGCGCACCTAGTAACCCCCGCTGCACCCGTTCGCCGTTTGAATCACCGTGACCCACGTTTAGAACAAGCGGCTGCCCCTCCTCCTCGTAGACCAGCGGACTACCGTTGTCGAGCGCCGCCTTCCCGGCAAAGCTCTCCGGCTCTGCGAGTCGGGGCGCACTTTCTCAACGGTCCCCTTGTGGACAATAAGCAGGTGGCCCGCGCGGGAAAGCCGCTGGCCAAAGTCCTGGGAGACTATGGGGAAGCCCGCACCGCGATCACCCCGGACATAGGGACTCGCCCGCCATCGGAAGAGAGGCCGAAAGACACCGGCCAGCGCGAACAAGTGGGGCGTTGTCTGCGAGCCCCGCCCACCCTCGCGGCGGAACGTTACACCGACACCTAGGGACGAGCCGCCCGTGCCGACAACGCCGTAAAAGTGCTGAACGCCGCAAACGTCTCGGGCCGCTGGTGTTCCTGTCCATGCACGGCCAGATCGGCAACCCGCGCTATTCCCTGGAAAACATCGTCAAGGCGTCCGGCGTCAAGTTCATGACCCATGAGCTGCGTAAGGCGTTTGCCGCCATCGCGGAATCCCCGGGCTCCGGCCTACGCCTTACAGCGCCTCATGGACCACAAGACCCACGGGGGCGTCAGCGGCGGCTATCCGGTAATCACCGCCGGGTGGCTACGCAGTTCTATGAAACGGATCGAGGACTTCATACTGAAAGCGACGGGACTGAAGGCGGGCGCGAACGTGGCGCGGATCAGGAGGACTGCGTGAGGCTGGCAAACATTTTCGGGGCGATTTATACTGTAACCGACCAGGTTACAGACCGATGATCCGCGGATTTCGCCACAAGGGCTTGAAGCGGTTTCACGATACCGGCAGCAAGGCCGGGATCATCATTGAACACGAGAAGCGCTTGCGGGCGCTGCTGGCCCGCCTGAATGCGGCGGCGGCACCGAAGGACATGGACCTGCCTGGGGCACGGCTACACCCGCTCAAGGGCGACCGGAACGGCTTTTGGGCGGTCTTTGTGTCTGGCAACTGGCGGCTGACCTTCCGCTTCCTCGGATCGGATGCCGTGGACGTGGATTACGTCGATTACCATTGAGGGAGGAACAAGTCATGATGCACAACCCGCCCCATCCCGGCTGGGTGGTCCGGGAACTCTGCCTTGGCCCCCTGGCCTTGTCCGTCACCGAGGCCGCCGAGGCCATGGGGGTTACACGCAAGGCCCTATCCGGGCTGCTGAACGGGCATACCGCCATTACCCCAACTATGGCCATGCGTTTGGCTCTGGCCTTCGGGGGCAGCGCCGAGTCCTGGCTTACTCAACAGGCCCAATACGACTTGTGGCAGGTCCGCCAGAACCCACCCAAGGTCAAACGGCTGCGGGCCGGATAAAGGTATGCCGGGCGGACGCGTCAACACCTGTCCGGCGCTACCGACGCACGAGAGCAGCACACCAGGGGTGGCGAGAGAACACCCCGCGCAATCTTGCTTCGCCAATTCACTGACCGCGTACCAGGCGAATGCGACTAGCAGCCCGCAACCGGAGCAGCAAGAAGCGCGTCGGCCAGTTGCTCGTTTGAGCCTTCGGCGAGATCGACAAAGGCCGCCGTATGGGCCTGACATGGCCTGGTAGCTGCTGCAACGAGACCGGGATCACGCCAAGGGCAGGAAACATAATGGCCGCTTACCATACCAGGGCTCCGTCATTCACCTCCCCAAGTCCTTGATGAGGCAAAGGGCATCCGATCTGCTGGCTTTTGGGTTTGCGCTCTGCTATAACAGCAGGCATGAACGAACCCGGCCAGAATGAGGC
>JAJYPQ010000438.1 GCA_021795255.1 Pseudomonadota bacterium | reverse complement strand
TCGGGCTCCATATCCTTTAGCAGATAGCCCTGGGCGCCATGATGAAGGGACGCGACAAGATCGGCCTCGTCGCTACTGGTCGTCAGCATCACGATCGGGGTCCTAACCCCGCTCGCCCGCAAAGCCCGCAGGGTCTCAATGCCACCGACCTTGGGCATGCGGATATCCAACAACACAATGTCGGGGCAGGTCTCGTCTATCAGTGCGCGGGCCTCGGCGCCGTTACTCGTGGCCGCGACCACATCGATGCCCCGCCGTTCCAAGAGATGTTGAAGGCCGCCACGAAAGAGGGCGTGATCGTCCACCAAAAGCACCTTCACGACCCCACCTCGGAAAACCCGATCTTTGTCTTCGCGGCAGGATCGTGAAAGGTCAAAAGAACCCGCGTCCCTTCGCCGGCCTCGCGCTCGATCCGCAGCTCGCCCCCCATGGCGCGGGCCCGCTCGCGCATGATCGCCTGCCCGAAATGCTCGGCGCCATCGTTCCGTTCGGCCTCCGAAAACGGCCCCTCCCCTTCACCATCGTCTTCGATCAACACCCGATAGTGATCATTGGGCTCGCTTACCAAGAGGACGCGCACGGTCTCTGCGTGAGCGTGCTTGCGGATATTGGCCAGGGCCTCTTGAATCACGCGCAGGACGTGGGTCTGGTAACTGGCCGGTAACACCCCACACCAATCCTTCTGGACAAAGACCGGGATCCCGGTCTCGGCCTGAAAGCGCGCAATCGTGGCATCGAGGGCCGGCATCAAGCCGCCCTCGGCGCCCACCGCGCGCCAGGTTCCGATCAGATCGCGCACCTCCTTGTGGGCCACCTCAAGGCCGGCGTTCAAGCGCGTAAACTCAACGCGCGCCAACCGGGGTCCGTCTTGCTCTAGCGTCTCGCCAAGAACCTGGGCCTGGATGCGTACGCCGGCCAAGGTCTGGGCGAGCGAGTCGTGGAGCTCGTGCGCGATCGTCACGCGCTCTTGCAACAAGGATAACTGACGGCGTTCGTCTTGAAGCCGTAGCTTCTCGATCGCCGCCCCCAAGTGCTGGCCAAGCGCCAGCAAAAGATCCCCGACGTCCTTGTGACCGACGATGCCCGCGCGTTCCATGAACAGATTGTAGATGCCAACGACCCGCCCCTCGTAACGCAAGGGAATGGCAAGGAGCACAAGGTCCTCGCCGGGGAAAGGCTCGCGTCCCCAGGACGCACAGCAGGCCTTGATGTCGGTGTCGACGCTCATCTCTCGGCGTCCCACCGCGTGCCCGCAGAGACAGCAGTCGAGTGCGACGCGCCGCTCCTTGGCGATAATGTCCTCGGGCAGGCCCATGCTCGCCACCAGCCGCAAATGGCCATCATCGGTGAGTAAGCGCACGACCCCGGCCCGCACCTCGTGGGCGCAGCGGAGGGTATAGAGAAAACGCGGCAAGAGTTCATCCAGATCTTGAGAGCTTGCGATGCCCGCTGTGATGTCGTTTAGGATGTCGAGCCACCGCGCGGAGACCGGCAGAAACGCCCGGGTGCTCCGCTCCTTTGATAAAACACTCAAGGTGTCGCTCACGGTATTGATGTCGGCCACGAGCTCGGCGAATTCCCCACCCGCGCCCTCGGCAGGAATCCGCGCCGCAAGATTGCCGCCCCGGACCCGGGCCGCCCAATTCCTGAGATGATAAAGCGGGGTAAAGAGCGATCGAAAGGTCGCGATCCAGAGCACTACGACGACGCCTAGCGCCAGCGTCGAGGCGCCAAGACTCAGCTCGCGCCATACCGGTAGGTGCCGCTCGCCCGCCAGCACACCCGCCCCAATGGCTGTGACCAAAAGCCCAGTCACAAGCGCAGGCGCCGCCCAGACAAGCCGCAGCCGACGCTTTCTTTGCCAGCCCTCGGCCGGCTTAACGGCCCAAGTACCCCATAGCCCCTGCCTCAAAGCCGCCCGCCCCAAGAACGGTCGCGTCATGTAAGACCCCTGACCGAGCATCGGTCCGTGCATGGTCCCAGTCACCACTATACTACCCCTCGCGCCGAAGCTCGAATCCCTTCCCTCAATCCGGATGTGCGTAGATCCCCGGGCGAAAAGGCGTATCGACCGATTGGCTCAACACCCCGAGATAGGAATCGAGTGCCGCACCCATGTTCTCGCCCCACGACGGGTGCCCGTAATTGAGATCCGTGAAGGTCCACAGGCCCCGGCGTGAGAGACAAGCCGCAGCCAAGAGGTGCACGAGTTCGTCGGCACCGGCGCCTACGACACAACCACCCAACATCTGCCCGGTCTCTTCGTCGTGAACAATCTCGATAAAACCCCCGGCGTCGTTATGGGCCTGGGCCTTGACCGAGGCGGCAAACGGGATCGACAAGACCCCGGGCGTAAAACCGGCGGCCTCGGCCATATCCTCGGACAAACCGACGGCCGCGACAGGCACCGCCGAATCGATGACGAGCGGGACCTGATGCGGGTGGCGCTGGCGTCTTGGGCCTGCCACTGCATTTTCGCCGGCAATGCGGCCATCGTGCATGGCGGCCGCCGCCGTCATAGGCCCCCCACGCATGTCGCCTATGGCGTAGAGTCCCGGCACATCGGTAGCGCAGCTCTCGTCTGTCATGACAAAGCCTGCGCTATCAAACCGGACACCGAGCGCTGCCAGACCGAGGTCGTCGGGCCGCGGGACACGTCCTATGGCGACCAGCACGCGATCGAATTGCCCCTCGCTGCCATCGGAAAACCGGACCCAGACACCGTTTCGATCGACCCGCGTCTCCTGCACCGTCACGCCTTTGCGCACCGTGACGCCTAGCGCTACCAAGCGACGCTCAAGAAAACCCGCGGCGCGGTCCGAAATCACCGGCCGATCGAGTAGTCTTTGCCCCTGCTCGACCAAGGTGACCCGGCTTCCGAATTGACGCAGGATAAACGCGGCCTCGACCCCGAGCGCCCCGCCGCCTACGCACAAAACGGTGTCGGCGGCTTGCGAGAGATTCGCTATGAAACTGTCTCCATTGACGATGCGAGCGTGGTCTACAGGACAGCTGGCCAAGGCGCGCGGGGCGGAACCGGTCGCTAAAATAATCGATCGGGCGCTGATCGTGGCCTGCTCGCGGGGCCCGCAGAATCGGATCTCATGGGGGGCGATCATATGGGCTGCCCCGATCATAAGATCCACGGAAAGCGACTGCAGGCGCATGGGAAGCCCGCGAATCAAGCCGGCCACGAGTCTATCTTTAAAGGCGATCGCGGCCTTAAGGTCGCCCGTCAGTCGGCCCTTTAAGCCCAATCCCGCAAGCGCCTGTGTTTCGGCCAGAAGGTTGGCCATATGGGCCAGGGCCTTTTTAGGGACGCACGCGTGATTCAAGCAGCTCCCGCCTAGGGTATCGCGCTCGATCAAAGCCACCTGCGCGCCTAAACGCGCTGCCGTGATCGCCGCCTGATAGCCTCCGGCCCCACACCCCACGACCGCGACATCATAGGCTGTTTTCACAGGGCTCCCGCTCCTTCACATCGTCACGCGCGGCTTCATAGACGTGTCCGCGACAGCGCGCGACAAAGGCCGCAAAGCGCTCGGTCCAGGGACAGGCCTTCGTATCACGCAGATGGGCGTATTGCGCCACAAGATTCTTGTAGATGAGGCCATCATGATGTCCGTCGACCCCCTGGCCACGGTCCACGGTAAAGGCAAACTGGGCCTTTGGATCAAGATCGACTAAGCGCGAATAATGGAACTCGTGGGCCGGCACGGGCCCAGAACTGCCAAAGGCCCAGGGGTGGGCGGCCGTCGGGCGCAAGACCATGTAACCATGGCCGACCGGGCGCTCCTCCATCACGACCCGGCCGGGGAGGACGCCTGCCATAGGATAGGTCTGCTCATGCCAAGTGAGGCTTTGCGAGAGATACATAAGCCCCCCGCACTCGGCATAAGCCGGCAGGCCGCTTTCGATCGCGGCGCGAATCGAGGCACGCATGCCGACATTCGCCGCGAGCGCCGACGCTTGGGTCTCCGGGAATCCCCCGCCGATAAAAAGCGCATCCACGGCCGGAATACCGGGGTCATTTACGGTATCAAAAA
>JAJYPQ010000437.1 GCA_021795255.1 Pseudomonadota bacterium | reverse complement strand
CAACATCGGTGATGAAGTCAGCTGCGGAAAGGATGCCCTCCGGGGTATGCCAGCGCGCGAGAAGTTCGACCCCTTCGATCGTCCCGGATATGCAGCTCACCTGTGGTTGTAGGAGAAAGTGGATCTGTTTTGCGGCTAGGGCGGCGGGCAGGCGTTGATGGATTTGTAGCCGGCGCTCGAGGCGCCTAGCGATCTCGCCGCCGAATAGGCAAGACGTATTACGGCCATTGGCTTTCGCCGCGTATAAGGCCTCGTCGGCACGAGCCAGTAGTGCCGCATAGCTCGTTTCCGCCGTATAGATCGCCCAGCCGATACTAGTCGTCACGTGTTTTTCGCTGTCCGCTTCATTCACAGTTTGGAGTAGACGCGCCGAAATCGCAGCCAATGTGTCAGCATTCTCGATCGTTACGAGGAGCCCAAACTCGTCACCACCGAGACGCGCAACGCCTTCGTCCTGCCGTATCACCTCGCGGAGTCGATGGGCCACGGACCTCAGCAGATCGTCCCCGGCTTTGTGGCCCTGGAGGTCGTTCCATTCCTTAAACCCATCCAGATCCATGATCCCGAGCGCCATGCCGCGGCCGCTGCGGCTCGACCGGGCCATGGCCTCGGTGGCGGATCGTTCGAAGTAGGCGCGGTTTGGCAGGCCCGTAAGTGGGTCGTAAAGAGATAGCTGCAGGAGCTCCTGCTGGCGGCCGTAGTCGCTGACGGCAAGGCTAATATCTCGCCCTAGGGTTTCGATAAGCTGGACCAAGTCTTGGTCGAAAAATTCGGTTTCGGGGGCGACGATGCCGAGTAGACCCGAAGCCCCACCGTTATTGTCCCATGACACGGTAAGCGCGGATTGAAGATCGAGAGAGTGAGCCTTGCGGCGCCATTCGTCGTTGCCAAGCCAATAGGCTCGCTTCTCAAAGAGTCGTGGGCCCCGCGCCTTTATAGCCTCGGCATGCATTCCTCCTAGGCCATCATCGCAGGGATTGAGGCTGACGGACACCTGATACATGAAATCTTTGGCCGGACCGCTGCTTGCGACCACCCGCGCTGAGTCTCCCTCCACAAGCGAAATAAAGGTGAGCGGTACGCTGGTTGATGTGGCTAGGACATCGCACAGCAACCGGAAGAGCTGCAGCGGCTCGTATTGTCGGACCATGAGCTGGCTGGCGCGCGCGATGGCCTCGTAGAAGGCTCGGTAGCGATTGATCTGGCGGCTCGCACGGTAGCGGCTGAGTGCCACCCTGACGCTCGCTACAAGGTGCTCGAGCAGTGCTTGCAGGGCCGGGGTGAAGTAGTGGGAGTCAGTCCCCTTGACGACGAGAATGGCCGCCGGGGCGCTCTTATCCTCTTCGAGTATCGGGTAGGCCGCTACAGCTCGCACCGACGACAAGGCCGGCTCACTCGATAAGGACTGCCAGAGGTTGAGGTCGTTATCGGGGTCAATGGGTCCGTAAGGCGTTTTGTTGCGAAAGGCGTGGGCAGCCGGCGTCTGTCCAAAGGGGTACTCACGCGGGTCGTAGGACAGTGTCAGGCGCTCAAGGGCCTGTGTCACCTCCTCCGATTGGGCGGCCGCGACCTTGATGCGAAGCCGCTGACTGTCGAGCTCTGGTGTTGCCACGAATGCGCCCAGGATGTCGGTTTGGGTCTGCAGTATCCGCACGAGTAGGGCGTAGACATCGTCTGGATGGGGTGCGCGTATGAGCTCAAGCTGCATTTTCCCGACCGCTGCTTGATAGCTTTGCAGGCGCAGGATGTCGAGTTGCTGCCGCCTTTGGTTGATCGCGCCTGTTAATTGGTTGCCCAATTCCTGGATCAAGCCTTCCCAGGGCACCGTGCGGGCTTTGGGCGAGGGGAGGAGAACGATGATGACGCCGGTCTTGCCCAAGGCCAGCGCAAGTGGCCTGCGGGAACCGTCGATCGGAAGGTAGCGCCACTCATACTCGACCGCCACCGTGAAGCCGAGATGAGACACATCGCTACTGAAGTCGGCGCTGGCAGGTCCGATCGCCGTCCTCTCGGAACGCGCGCCGACGAATACGTATTCTGCGAGGAGATTCGTTTGGATGCGACTTGCGGTTTCTCCAAACAGCGTTTCCAGTGGCTGGTCCTTGAGGGCCGCCTGATTGAGATGATGAAGGGTCTCGTGCCAAAGCCGTAATTGCATTTCTCGGGATAGAAGCCTGACCACTAGGGCTACGAGATACTGGCTACTCAAAAGCAGTAGGAGAAAAAGCGGTAACCAGGGGCGTACGCGACGCCACCAGAGTCCGAGCAGCATGGGGCGCGACCAATCGGTGCTCACGGCCCAGGGGTAACCGGACATGGCCGCTCGGCTCTTTCCGGCGATATGGTGTAGGGGTTTTGGCGGCATGAACAATCGCCCGTGGCGCCATTCGGCAAAAGGCCGTCCGTCCCGAGCATCCAGGTGAATGGCAAGACCGCTCTTGGGTATGAGGTCGGTGAGGCCCTTTAAGGCTATAGGGTCGCCAACGTAGAGTCGGACTGTACCGGCCCGAGTTTCGACCCGGTAACGAAGGGGCACGATGACGGTGTCAAAGCGCCGCGCGAATACCGGATCGGCGATCTCCTCGCGCGGCTGGCCGGGCAAGGGAAAAAACTTGTGTCCCAGTATGATCGGTCGCGTGGTCTGGGGGTGGGCTGACCACACGATCCGAGTCTCGCGGGGGTTGAGAATATTGACGTTGATGATGTCTTTATGGGTGTTGAGAAATCGCTGCAGAGCCATCTTTGTGCGCGGGGTCAAATGGTTTTGGTTCGCCCCTGCTGCGAGCAGGGAGCGCGCCAGAAAACGCAAGTCAGAGAAATGACCGCCGAGCGCACTCGCGATCCGGTCGGCTGTGCGCGCTACCAAGGCCTCGGCGCGCAGGCGTTCCTCGTGACCGACGGTCTTGTAAGTGCTGTAGGCGTGCCAAGCCCCGATGCCCCCCAGCGTTAAGCCAAAAAGCACGAAGATCGCGGCGACGAACCTCGTTTTACGCCGGACCGCGGCATAGCCCTGGGGCGAGCCCAGCTTCTTGACGTCGGGATACTGTAGAAGCCGTGAGATCGCTGGCTTCACCTTAGGCTGGTCCATAATTTCGTCCGAGCGCGTCCTGGCAAGCATTTTTTTGTCAAAAAAGCCGCGAGCGCGTTGCCCTAGCCAGTGCAAGCATCATACCAACCTCGACACGCCGGGGGTTGGGGGCATGCGACAGCGGCGAAAGGCCGTGTATAGTGGGCTTGCGAACTCCTTGTCGGTACCCTATCTAAGGATAGTCCCTCGGGCCTCCATGTGGCTATTGCAGTGGGGCGCCAGTTGTCGGCCTATTTCGTCACCCGTTCGAAGGAGCTAATCATGAGTGCGACCCAGTTTTCTATCCAGGCCGATCGTAGGGAGCGTGGCCAGATCCTTAAGCGTCTTGAGGAGGCGGAAGGGGTGCGGCTGGAGATGGTGGACTTGGAGTTCGGCGATTATTTATTACCAAACAAGATCGTTGTCGAACGAAAGTCGGCAACCGACTTTATTCTAAGCGTTGTAGATGAGGGACTGTGGGTCAACATCGAAAATCTCGAACGGCTCTATGCCCGCATTGTCTATATCGTGGAAGGCGATCCTTACGTCGCGCGTTTTCATCAAAAAGCCCTCGACGTCCACCGCGCTTTTGCGCGCATGGTGGTCGGGCACGGTATCTCGGTATTGCCGAGCGCGGACGCCGATCATTCGGCCATGTTGATCTATTTGATGGGGCTCTCGGCCCTTGAGACGGGCGCGGCGGCCTAGCGCGAGAATAGGAAGCCTTCATCTCACGAGCGGCACAGGCCCGATCCGATAGCGGGGCGAGCCGGCTCTGGCGGCGTGCCGCTGAACGGCGGATACTGGGTCTGGATGGTGGACACGGACGCGTAATCCGGTATGGTCTGCGCTGCGCGGGTCCGCGTGTCTGGACGTTGATCGTGGGCAAATGCCTAGGAATCGAGGAGTGTGGCCTAAGGTCGGCCGTACTGGGGTTTTCTGATGGGTTGGGTGGTCTATGAATAGTATCGAACGTATCG
>JAJYPQ010000436.1 GCA_021795255.1 Pseudomonadota bacterium | reverse complement strand
GCACTCTCCTGGCCTGCCTCGTACTCGGCAAAGAGCGCTTGCCAGGCTTCATGACTACGGATCTTCGCCATCACCTCACCTCCATCCATGCGATGGATCGAAGCGTAAGCGGTTTAGGGGATCAGGGGCAGGGTGTAGTTGCTGAAGCGCTTACGGACGGAGGCCAGCAGTTCCGCGCCAATGTCGCGCTTGGCGTCACGCGCCTGTAACTCTTTTTCCGTCTTAGCCATGTTCGATCTCCTCGCGAATCTCTCGCAGTACATGAGCCGGGATGTTGTCTCGGGCGCTCTTTGAATAGATCAGGAGCAGCCAAATCGGGCCTGCGGCTGTCGCAAGGTGATAGATGATACGCACCCCGCCTCGCTTACCCATGCCCCGTCGCGACCACCGTACCTTGCGACATCCCCCGCTTCCCGGTATCACGTCGCCTGCGTCGGGATAGGTCGCAAGCCACGCGCAGAAGGCGCCCCGCTCATCCTCATCCCAGTAGTCGGGCCACTGCTTTGAAAAAAAGCGGTGTCTCGATCAGAGTCAGCGCATTATACGGCATTGCCGTACTCCCCGGGAAGGGTCACCGCGTCCGCACTTTCGCGGACCTTGGCCGCCTTTAACACAAAGTCCTCGATCCGCTCCATGGGATTACGTAGTCGTTCAGTAGTAATCACGAGATAGCCCCCGGTCACGTCCCCTTGGGTCTTGTGGTTCATTAGGCGCTTTAGGGCGTAGGCCGGTATGTCCAGGGATTCCGCGAGAGTGGCGAAGGTGCGCCGCAGGTCATGGGCCATAAACGTGACGCCACTGTTACGGGCGATGTTTTCCAGCGAATAGCGAAGATTCCCGATCTGCCCGTACGTACTTGTAAACACCGTATCCCCCAGGCGTTCGCGGGTATTGAGCATGCTTGCGAGATACGGACCCATGGGCAGGGTGTGGCTTGAGTGGTTCTTGGTGCCATGCACGGTAAGCGTCCGGGCCTGAAAGTCCACGTCCGCCCATTGGAGTGTGCGAGCTTCCTCTTTGCGTAGGCCGGTCAGGAGCAGGGTTATGAAGTAGTCGCGGTGCGCGTCGTTGCGAAGTGACTGCACGGCCTTCCACCATGCCGCGATTTGGCGCGGCTGTATGACCGACTGCCTACGCTCCACGCGGTACCAGGCCCGTGCATGACTCAAAGCATGCGGTTTTTAGGTTTAATGGTGCGTTTCAAGCCACTCCTTGAGAGCGGCGTCTATACGCGTTTGCCATCCAGGCCCGGCGGCACGGAATCTAGCCACCACGTCCCTGGAGAGTCGCATGGTCACGCGCTCTTTGGTTGTAGCCGCAGGGGGCCGCCCCATTCTCTTCAGTTGGCGGAACTCGGTATCCGTTAGCTCATAGGTATCGGGGTCCTCGGCCACGCCCGCCCGGATGGCGGACTCTTCCTCGACCGTTGGGAGTTTGAACACCCGTCCAGATTTAGACTTGACTCGCATAGCGCTTGACCTCTCTGGTATTGGCTTTTCTCAGACTGATGATGCGGCGCGCTGGTCGCCGCGATCCGTGAAGACCACGCAAAACACCCGGTCACCGATAGGCGCATAACCGATCATGCGCAGCTCGCCATAATCGCGGCGCGTGTCGGGCTGGGCCAGGAGATCACCCCATTCCAGGTCTGACGCCAGCGCCAAGGACACACCGTGCTTGGCAATATTGGCAGCATCCTTAGCCGGATCAAATGTGATCTCCACAGGACTTATTGTATGCACAATAAATAGGAAGCGCAAATCGCGACCACCGCGGCCCTCATTGCTATGTATGACATACCTGCCAGGGCCATGGTGGTTTGCCCTTCCCCTTCGTGTAGATCTTTCCAGGACTCAAAACACCCTCTACAGCCTCTAGGTCTCGGTGTTTCGGGGTCAAAATCGGCTACCGCTGGCGCGCCTGGGCGGCGATTTCGCATTTGTGGCGAACTCCATGCGTGGGGAGGCCTCCGACATTGTGGGCCGCATGGCCTATGGGTCCGGATCAGGGGTTTGCAGGGTTGGGATTCAGGCTAGGATTAGGGGCCCGCGCGCTGCGCTCTAGGTAAGTTGTCGGCGATGTGCCGGGCTTACTCATCATTGAACCGCATGTGGCGCCCCCAGAATATATCCTTGCGCCAGCGGCGCTCAACGCGTCCACTTCCTCCAACGCTGGCGGCCTATCGCCCGCCGCTCCATTGGGCCTGTTCATTCCTGGTTTCGGCAGGAACAGCTTTTCCCCCGTAGGCGGTCGGTGTGAACGGCGATGCCTGCGACCCTCTCGCGGGTCCCAGCCGCGCGGCCCGCCACGTTGCGGTTGAACGCGGGTCGATTGCGGCCCAACCCCGGTGTTTCCTGGGGGAGGGCGTGCCCCACCCCATCCCGAGCCCTGCTCGTTCCTTGACAACCCACAGTGAGGAGGCCTTAATGAGCCTACCAAAAGTCTCGTGAGGGACGATTATGTCCATGTTAAAGCCAAAGATCACCGCGAGGCGTGCACGGCCGCCGACTCCTCGAGCCACCGGGCGGACCGGCAAGCGCAGCCACTTCGCCGCGGCCTTCGAAATCGACCCGATCAGCCGGGTGGTGGCGATCCGTAAGGGGGTGTCGTCCGCGGAGCTCGTGCGCACCAGCCGCGCCATGGGCTTACCCCAGGAGCGCATTTACCGCATGCTGCGTCTGCCCGCATCCACGACCAAGCGCAAGCTCGCCCAGCAGGCCTCTTTTCCGCCCGAGCAGTCGGAGCGCATCCTGGGATTGCAGCGGCTGATAGGTCAGGTCGAGGTCATGGTGGCGGAATCGGGCGCGGGTGGGCAGCCTTTCGATGCCGGCGCATGGATCGCGCGATGGCTCGACCAGCCGTCCCCCGCGCTTGGCAACAAGGCGCCTGGCGAGTTCCTCGACACCATCGCCGGCCAGGAGATCATCGCGACTCTTCTCGCGCAGATGCAATCTGGCGCCTACGCGTGATCGTTTGGCGGATCGCCGCCACAATGCCCGGCCATCGTGTCGACGACCTCTCCGGCGTGGGGGCCAAGATCACGGGCGGCCGCTGGAATAGCCCCGGTCGCGCCGTGCTCTATTGTTCCTCTTCGATTGCCCTTGCGGCGCTTGAGACCATCGTCCATCTTTCGCAAGGCGCGCTCCCCCTGAACCGTTTTCTGGTCCGGGTCACCATACCCGATAAGTTATGGCGGGCGCGCGAGACGCTTACGCTTGCCGCCGCGCCCGTAACTTGGGACGCATTGCCCGCGGGTCCCGCGAGCAGGCGGTATGGCGATGAATGGCTCGACCAATCGAGATCCGCGGTGCTCGAAATCCCATCAATCGTCGTGCCCGAGGAATACAATGTCCTCGTAAATCCCAACCACGCACGTGCCGCGGAAGTCACGGCCACGGTCATGCGCCTCTGGCGTTACGATCTCAGATTGCGTTAGCGGTCTTGGACTCACGTAGTCCGCGTGCTGCCTTACCAAAACTTCTCGAAGGGCGCGGCTTACGCCGGATGGCGTTAAAGCCGGCCGCTTGCGGGTTTTACCCATTGCGAAAACAAAAGAGCAATGACTCGTTGACCGGCCGGGGCCCCGGTCGCGCGTCTGCCAGTTTCACCCGTGCCCTTGGCGCCCATCTAGGCGCGGCGTCGCGTGCCGTGTTTGCGGGCCATAAGCGGCGCGGGAAGCGCAAGCCCGAATACCCGCGCAAGCCCCTTGTATCCCTCGGGGGTAACGCGCACCGCGCGGCAGTCCAGGTGATGCGCGACCCACCCTCGCGCTAGGCACTGGCGATAGATGGCGCCGCCCACGGGTCCCCCTAAGTGTGGCCGCCTCTCGCTCCAATCGATGCAGGTGCGTGTGTACGGGTGGCGGCGCAGGGCAGTGACATCGAGGCCCCAGTGCGCGAGGACGGTAAGCCCGCTTTCCGTTACGTGCGCGCCGTCCTCGCCGACGATCACATGGCCCGCCGCGCCCAAGGCCTCGCAGAGCGCGACCCCGAGGCGTCCGGCAAGATGGTTGTAGCAGGTGCGTCCGGCGGCCAGCAGCGGATCGACGCGCGTTGGGCA
>JAJYPQ010000435.1 GCA_021795255.1 Pseudomonadota bacterium | reverse complement strand
CAGATGGGGGGCGGCTTGCTGACTCAAAAAAAATGGCGCGCGCAGATTGGTGCCGAGGAGATCCGTCCAATCCTGCGGCGATGCGCTCTGAAGAGGGGTCTCATAGAAGCTCGAGGCGTTATTGACTAGCATGTCGAGACGACCGAAGCTCTGGATGGCCCGCTCCACCAGCAAAGCCGGGGCGTCGTCGTGCAGGAGGTCGGCCTGAACCAAGGCCACGCTGTCGGCCCGAACCGACTCGAGTTCCGCTTTGAGCTGCTCGGCCTCCCTGTCCGAAGAACGATAGTGCAAGACCAGGGACAGCCCACGCTCATGGAGTCTGCGGGCGATAGTCGCGCCCACTCGCCTTGCCCCGCCTGTCAGCACCACCACACGTTCCTGCCCCTGCATCTAAATTTCCTCTGTGCCAAAATAGCGACGATAACCTCTGGTCTTACCTATGCCAAATCTTGCCGTCCCCGACTGGGCCCAGTTGACGCCCTCCGAAACCCTGGCTCTAACCCACAGCGCGCATGAATTGGGTCTCTTGCTGGCAGACCATGACCTGCCCTTTGAGGACTATATGGAGTGGGCGCTCTATAACCCAGCCTGCGGCTACTACACGCAGCGCGAGATCTTTGGCGCGCGCGGCGACTACGTCACAGCCCCCCTGTTATCACCTCTTTTTGGCCATACTGTCGCCCGCCAATGCGCTGCCCTTATCCAGCGCCAAGGAGGCTCCATTATGGAGGTCGGCGCCGGAAATGGAAGACTTGGTGTCGACATCATGAAGGCCCTGGAGGCACAAGGCGCGCCTCCTGAACGCTACTGGATGATCGAACGCAGCCCGCTCTTGCGCAACCGCGCCCGCGCGCTTGTCGCCTCCGAGATCCCGCAATGGACCGACCGGGTCATGATCGGGGATACCTGGCCCGAGGAACAGGCCACAGTCATTCTCGCAAACGAGCTGATAGACGCCCTACCCGCCCGGCGATTTCGGATGCGAGATGGGGTCGCGCTGAGCCTCTCGGTATCGGGGCGTAGCGGAGAGCTGCGCTTAATCGAGGCCACTCCGGACCCTGGTCTTACCGCTTATCTCAAAGATCTGGCCCTTCCCGACGGCTACGAATCGGAGGCTATACCGTCGGCGCAGACCTTCCTCCACGAGGCCTCTGGCCACCTAGCGGAAGGCCTCATACTACTGATCGATTACGGGTTCCCGCGCCGCGAGTTCTATCATCCTGAGCGCCATCAAGGCACGCTCATGTGCCACTTTCGCCAGCGGGCGCATCCGGATCCCTTTGTCCTGCCGGGGCTCCAAGACATCACCTGCCACGTCGACTTCACGTCTTTGGCGCAAGCGGCCTGCAACGAAGGCCTGAGCTTGGCGGGCTACACGAGTCAAGCAGCCTTTCTCCTCTCCTTGGGGTTAGTCGACGATGTGCCTGAGGACGGCCCCGAGGCCATGCGCTGCCGACAAGCCATAAAGCGCCTGACCCTGCCCCACGAAATGGGCGAGATCTTCAAGGTGATCGCTTTCAGCCGTGGGCTCGACTATCCTTTGCAGGGCTTTCACCTGCTCGATAGACGCAGGGTCCTGGAATCCTAAACGACTCGCACAAAGCGTAAACGGCTAAGGCATACGTTCCGTACCCGCTCGCGGTGGAACTTCCACCGCTCCCCACCGCGGACGGTTCGCGTCTGGAGCCGGATGCACCGACTCACATCATGATAAGCCACCGTAACTGCACTAGGGCCACGCTTTCATAAGGGCCGCAGACACTTCCACAATACGGACACCGGTGTTGCCATCCGATTGATGGCGGTGCCGTCCTTGAGGACGGACCCGCCATCTGTAAAAAAGAGCAGGGCGACCTGAGTCAGTAGACGGGTATTGTCAAAATACGTTTGGTTCATGGCTTGAGCACCAGCAACCCATTGGCCGAGCGGGACACCCAGGCGCGAGCGCTGCCGGTAGGCAATTGCGATGGGTCCAGCTTCGCTCTCCACGGCAGAGAGAGCTCATGCCCAAACTGCAGGCACAGACGCACCGTCTTAACGCTTAAACAATGCTGCAGCAAATCGCGAAGCGCGTCGGCACGCAGACTGTAGGCGCTCTCCGTGAGTTCGCGCGCTTCCTGTAGAGGTTGGCGCACACCCACCTCGCTGAACACCTCCAGCAATGCGCGCTCGGGCGCTGAGACCCGGGGTGCGCCGCTACGCTTTTCAAACGGTCCGGCGTGCAACAGGTCGCCCGGTGGCTCGTCGAACAGCCGCTTGCGGTGATATTCCGCCGGGAAGCGCTCGGTGAACCATCTAGGGAGTCGGGCTGCCGTCCAGCCATAGAGGTATAGGACCGGCTTTTGTGCCAGATAATGCCTCACGCCATACCAGTCTAGGGCCGACTTGCCGCCAACGTGCAGTCCAGCGACGGCACGCTGCAGCAGGATCAGGCAGGAGTGCAGCTCTAGCGTATCGTTTGGGCGGCAGTACACCCCGCGGGCTAGGCGGAAAAGCCAACCGGCGCGTACATAGTGGACAGCCAAGTCGGCAGAGATACCCTGCGCCGCCAAGTCTTTCGATGTCAAAGGTGTCCCTGGCACCCACTGCCTGTAGAGGGAATTTAGCTTGCTTCTTTCAGTCGTAGCCACACTACGATATGTACCACCATTTTTAAATATTACCAAGCTTTATTTGGAATTGGCAGTCGTAGTTGTACTACTATAGCGATAAACAATCCAAATATTCGGACCGTCTCGCTCGCACCGATAGATGAGCCGCAGTAGTGCCGCACAAACTGAGTTCATTTCCCACGCCAGACAGAAGCTGTTTTTTCTTGACGACATAACTGATGGTAAAGCTCAATGAGCATAAACAAAGCCTGTATTCATCGTGTCTCAAGGCATCGGAAATAACCGGGAGGGTTATGTCGCGACCGGAACCGGGAGTGATCGCCAGGGGCGGATCATTCCGCTTCATCACCCCCTGAATGGCTGCGCAATCACCAACGGAGTCCCGCGCGCCCTCTGGTAGGAGCGATACCCATGGGTCTGGGTGCTCTGGGCCACGCTCACTATCCCTTCCGCAAGCGCAAATAGATCTGCGGGAGGCGCGCGGGCAGATCATCCAGGGCATCGATGACCAAGAAATGGCCGCGCCCGAAAATACGCTCGAGATAAGGCGCCCCGCCCGCATCAAGCGTGATACAAAAGGCGTGGATCCCTTGCTCGGCCGCCTCTTTCACGGCCATGCGCGTATCCTCGTGAAGATAACGCTCATCGCCCCCGTCGTCGTAATCGGCAGGACGCCCGTCGGACAAAATCAGCAGAAGACGCCGAGCGCTCGCGGCTTCACGGAAACGGACACAGGCATGGCGGATAGCCGCCCCCATGCGCGTCGCCAAGCGCCCGGAGAGACCCCCCAGAATACCCTCGGTCTCGACGGTAAAAGACTCGGAAAAATCTTTGATCGGATAGTAGCTCACCGCGTCACGGTACTTCGAGGCAAACCCGGCGATGGCATAGGCATCACCAACCTCCTCAAGGCTCATAGCAAACATCAAAAGCGCGGCCTTGAGGCGATCGACCACTCGGCCCTCGCCATTGGCGGCCTCTTGCATGATGGATGTCGACAGATCCGCTAACAAAAGCACGCTCGTGTCCCGAGCGCTCGGGCGCCGTTGGCGATAGATGGTGGGGGCCGGGCGAGCGCCCGTATGGCGATCTACGACGTATTCGACAGTGGCATCGAGATCCAGCTCCTCGCCTTCCTGTTGACGTCGCTTCGGTGTCGGTCGCTGGGGCTTTTCGGACTGGATCGCGCGCCGTAAGCGGCGTAATACCCCACCGTGCTGAGCCAAAAGACTATGGGCGCACGCCAAATCGCTTTCGGCAAGAGGCCGCTCCACGATGCGTGTCCAGTCCCGACGATAGGCCTTTTCACGGTAATCCCACTCCGGATAGGGAATCCCGGCGCCCAAGGTCCGGGGGCGATGCGAGCGCTGGCTTTGCGCGCCCGGCTGTGGCCGCCCAACACCCACGCGGCCACCCGAACCACTCGTGTCCTCGGGCGGAATCTCCA
>JAJYPQ010000434.1 GCA_021795255.1 Pseudomonadota bacterium | reverse complement strand
CAGGCCCCGCACCGGAAGATGAAAGGTCTGTTCGAAGACATACTGACCGGCCATGGCCGCGTGCGACACTTGGTCGGTAAAAACCATCCAGGTCGTAGCCGACGGGAACGGTACCTCGTATTGCGGACACTGCCGCTGATAGGCCTCATCGGCCTTCATGCTGTCGTGCAAGGACAACATGTAGTGGTCGTATAGCGAGCGGTAGCCGCGCGTCAGTCCTAGCGCTTGAAGGAGCCTGCCTTTGCCGGGGAACGGCGGGGAGAGTCGCGGCAAAAATCGCTCGGCGCAGGTCTCGAAGGGCTCGCCGACCCGCCACATCCGGGCCCGGCCGTTGGGATTCACATTGCTAAACACCCGTAGGATGCGCTCGCCGCCATTCGGTCGCGACGGGAAGGCATCGACATGTAGTCGGCTGTCATCTTTGCGGTACGAGGCGGGGCGCTCCTTCACCTCGACGGGACGGTAGCTCGTGCGCCCGAGACGCAAATGCGGGACATAACTCGGTAAGATACCGGCAACGAGCGCCTGCGCATGCCGCGTAAAACGCGCCACCATGGCCTTCAGTCGCTCCCGCTCAGGCATAGGCAGGGCCGTGCCCTTTAACTCCCCGCTGTGGGGATCATAGCTCAGGTTCTTCGCCCGCCCGTCCGAGCAAGCAGGATCAAGAAACGTAAGTTCGTCGGCTTGTAAAGCAAAGACGAGCTCCGGGAAAAAGAGCAGGCGGCCACCCTCAAGAGCGGCTACGGCGCGCGTTGCCACGGCGTCCGAAAACGGCCCTTGCCAACTCCCCCCAGCGATATTCTCAAGCGGGCTCATGAGTTCCTCCTGCCCTTATCTTGGCACAGCCTTGGCGTGCCCACTAGCCCGCCTGGCTGCCGCGCGCTACCGGCCAAGCGCTTGCGATCGGGCGTGGCGGACCACAAGGTCCCTAGCGGCGCGTCAGCAGGTAAGCGGTCTCCTCCCGCCACGCGAGGCCTTGCTCTGCCAGGCTCGGCTTACTGGCCACAGTCTCGCGCTCGCACTCCAGAACCTCCACGGTGAAATGGCCGGAAAAAAGCGCTCGCACCTCGTCCCCCGAGACCGCAAAAGGAGGACCGCTATGGGGGTCCTTCAAGGAAAAGGGCGCAATGAGGAGGAGCGGGGTGCCCGAGGGTACGAGCTCCGCCATATGTTCGGCATAGGCCTTGCGGGTGTCGGAAGGCAAAGCAATGAGCGCCGCCCGGTCGTAAACCGCCGAAAGCGGGCCGACGATAGCGGGTGTCAGATGAAAGTAATTCCCCAAAAGGATCGTTACTCCGCCCCCCTGGTACTCGAGAAACTCCTCACGCCCGCGGCGGGCAGCGTTCCAGCCCGCCTCCTTGTAAAACGCCTCTATGGCGAGCGGGCTCAACTCGACGCCCAACACCTCGCGGCCTTGCTCGCGCAACCACGCCATGTCGCGGCTCTTTCCGCAAAGCGGCACGAACACCGGGCCACTTGCGGCGGACGCGAGATGCGCAAAATGGCGGCGCAAAAACCGGTTGACCTCGCTTTGATGAAAACCGATACGGTTCTCGTGCCATCGTTCATGCCAGAATTCGGGTTCCATGGGCTCTCTCCTCTTTGTGTGCGGCCTACGTGCGGGCGGTCACGGCCGCCACGATCCGAGACACCATGCCCGGGCGCCCGAACACCACTTGATAGCGGTCGGGGGCCCCGCCCAAACGCACGTAAGCGCCCCCCGCGGCGCGGGTAATGGCCTCGGCCGCCGACACGTCCCAAAGCCTCGCATGCCAATCGACCATGGCCGCGGCGCTGCCTTGAAAGACACAGCCATGGGCAAAGCAATCGCGATAAATCCGCAAATTGGGAAACCCCGCGCAGAGCATCGTAAAGATATTGCCACTCCCGGCTTTCGCAAAATTCTCCGGGGCGGTCGCTGCAATGATAGGGGCCGAGGCCTCCGGGCTATCAGTGATTCGAATAGCCGTCCCGTTACGCCACGCGCCCAGCCCCTCGGCGGCACGGAATCGGACGTCGAGCGCAGGATGGTCGGCTACCCCCACGACCGCCTGCCCCTCATGTCGCAAGGACACAAGCGTACCGAATGTCATGATACCGTGCACAAAATTGTCGGTGCCGTCGATGGGATCAAGGACCCACTGCCAAGGACTCCCGCCGCCTTCGGCCGGATACTCCTCTCCGATCAGACCATGACCCGGAAACTCCTTATGAATGGCCTCGCGCCACGCCGCCTCGATATCTCGATCGGCCGCGGTCACATAAGAACCGTCGGCCTTGAGGGACACCTCGACCGCGCCTGCGGGTCTGGCCTGCACAATCCGCCGCGCCAGATCCGACAACGTCGTGGCGAAGCGCAAAAACCGTTCCCTATCCTGACTTGAGAGTGCCATCGTCGTCCCTCCCCTCTTCTCGGCGGCACGATACCCACTCGCTCAAATCCGAACAAGGCTGGCCGCGAACACAGTCTCAGTTATAATCGCCCAAAAGAGGGTCCCCATGAAGACACGCATCGAGAACGACAGCCTGGGAGAATATGCCGTTCCCGAAACCGCTTGGTATGGCATCCAAACGGCCCGGGCCAGGGATAACTTTCCGATTTCGGGCCGCGGGCCGGACCGCGATTTCATTATCGCCCACGCCCGCATCAAAGCGGCGGCCGCGCTTGTCAACGCCCGAGCCGGCTGGCTCCCGCAAGACCTCTGCGCTGCGATCGTACGCGCCGCCTCCGCCATCGCCGACGGACAGCACCACGAACAGTTTGTGGTCGACAGGTTTCAGGCTGGGGCCGGAACGAGCCATAACATGAATACCAACGAGGTCATAGCGAACCTCGCCAATGTCGAGCTCGGGGGCGTGCGCGGGCGCTACACCCCGATCCACCCAAACGACCATGTGAACATGGGGCAAAGCACGAACGACACCATCCCGACGGCGATCCGTCTCGCGACACTTACCAAGCTGTCGCGGCTGGTCGCGGCCGTGCACACTATGGCCCGCGCCTTTGCACATCTCGGGCAACGAGAGATCGCCACCGTAAAGAGTGGACGCACGCACCTCCAGGACGCGGTTCCGACCACCTTGGGACGCGAATTCTCGGCTTACGCCTGGACGCTCGACCGCTGTGCGCGCCGCATCCAGGACACCGCGATCGACCTTGGCGACATAGGCCTCGGGGGCAGCGCCGTGGGCACCGGCCTTAACACGGCCCCCCATTACGCGAAACGCGTTTGTGCTGAACTCGAGTTCCTCACAGGTCAACGCTTAAGACCCGCAGCGGACATGGCCGCGCAAATGCAGTCGATGGCCGATCTGGGCCAGGTCTCGGCCAGTGTGCGCGGACTGGCCCTAGAACTCATTCGGATCGCAAACGACCTCCGCCTTTTGGCATCGGGGCCACGAACCGGATTTGCCGAGATTACGCTTCCCGCAGTCCAGCCGGGATCTAGCATCATGCCGGGCAAGGTCAACCCGGTCATGCTCGAGATGTTAAACCAGGTCTGCTACCAGGTTCTCGGCCAGGACGCGGCGATTGCGGCCATGGTCCAAGCCGGCCAGCTCGAGCTCAACGTCATGATGCCGGCGCTCGGATCGGCGCTTTTCGATATGTTCGACTGGTTGACGCAGGCCGTGACCGTCGTAACCCATAAGTGTATTGCGGGCATCACCTGCAATCGGGCCCGATGCCAGGCGTATGCCCATGACAGCGTAGGCCTTGCTACACTCTTAAATCGCGCTATCGGCTATAGCGCCGCGGCCCGCCTCGCCCAGGAGTCGGAAAGCAGCGGTCGACCGATCGGCGCGCTCGTGTGCGAACAGGGCCTGATGGACGACGCGGCCTTCGCCTTGCTTGTTGCCAAGGCGGCCCGGGGCGTGGAGCCTGAATGACGCAAATCTTGGTCGTTTATTACAGTCGGCATGGAAGCGTCAGGCGCATGGCGGAACTCGTCGCCCGCGGCGTCGAAAGCGTGCCGGGCTGCGTGTGTGTTTTGCGCACGGTGCCCGAGGTCTCCCCCGTGTGCGAGGCCGTCGCGAGCGCCATACCGGACTCGGGCGCCCCTT
>JAJYPQ010000433.1 GCA_021795255.1 Pseudomonadota bacterium | reverse complement strand
AAGGGACCTTTAGGGGAAGAATGTGAGACACGCCGGTTCCGACCGACATCAGGCTGCGACCGCTATGGATTGGAAGGATCTTCTGTCTTCAACGCGTCTCGGGGTCCCCGAACGCTCCCAACCTGCGCTACCCGGGCGCAGCGAATACCAGCGGGATTTCGATCGCATCGTTTTTTCGTCTGCGTTCCGACGCCTGCAGGATAAAACTCAGGTCTTCCCACTGGCCGAAAGCGACTATGTCCGCACTCGCCTTACCCATAGCTTGGAGGCGGCGAGTGTTGGCCGCTCCCTTGGGACGCTCGTGGGGGCGGCGCTTATAGAGCGCTATCCCTACCTCTCAGAGCTTCCAGTCTCGCCTTCGGATTTTGGTGCAATTGTTGCCGCGGCTTGTCTTTCTCACGATATTGGGAACCCGCCGTTTGGCCATTCAGGCGAGGACGCGATCCGGCTCTTTTTCGAAAGTCACCCAGTAGGCCAACAATTACTCGTCCCCTTACCGGCGCCCTTACGCGCCGATTTTCTGCAATTCGAGGGCAATGCTCAAGGCTTTCGTATCCTGACCCGTCTACAGAGCCCCGACAATAAAGGGGGGCTGCAACTCACCGTTGCTACGCTGGGCACTTTCACCAAATATCCACGCCCGGCGGATTATGTAGGGAGCAATACCGGTGTCAGTATGCGCAAACACGGCTTTCTGGCGGCCGAAAAAATCCATTTCACCGAGATCGCGCGGGACCTAAAGCTTATGGCGCGCGACGCCCACGCCTGGGCTCGTCATCCACTCGCCTACTTGGTGGAGGCCGCCGATGATATTTGCTACCACATAGTCGACGTCGAAGACGCCTATAGGCTAGGCATCCTGCGTTATGACGAGGTCGAGTCAGTTCTCACGGACATCGTAGACGACAAGACCTTGACGCGCCGCCTAGCCGGCATGAGAGACGACAAAGGACGGATCGAGTACCTGAGGGCGCGCAGCATTAACGCGCTGGTAGAACAAGCGGCGGAGCACTTTCTTGCCATTGAATCGCAATTACGTCGCGGACAGCTAGACGCTCCCATTCTCGGGGCAGTCAAAGCGACCGCGGCCATGAAAGCCCTTCGAGCGCTCGGCGAGAGTCGGATTTATATGGCGCCGCCGGTAGTAGAAATCGAAGCCGCGGGCTTTGAGGTGTTGGCGGGACTGCTGGCGATTTTCAGCAGCGCTGTCGAAGCGCGAGCAAAAGGTGCGTTGAACGCGAAAGAGCGGATGCGCCTTAAACTTATCCCTGCTCAATTTTTGGGGACCGATGGCGACGCCGACGCCGATCCGTATCAGCGCTTATTGCGGGTTACGGACTTTGTATCGGGCATGACCGATAGCTATGCCGTATCGCTTTACAAGAAAGTGACGGGCATCTCCTTGCCGGGGGGATAGCTCATCCGGCTTTGGACGGACTGAACTGAACCGTAGAAATAGGAGACAGTCTCAAGTAGTGAAGATCGCGCGGCCGAGAGGCCAAGGAACGCGGTCGTACGGCAAGGAGAGGTGGCATGGATATCGCGGAGGGTGAACGCGCCCTAATCAACACGGTACAGGAGACACTAACGGCAGGCGGTATCGACGATCCGCAGCTCGAGAGCGAACGTATTTTGGACGCGGCCCAGGAGGTAGGATCGTCCGACATAAAAGACATCGCCATGGCCATGGCACACGCCCGCGCGAACGGGACCCCATTGAGCTATGTTCTTGGTCGGCAACGGTTTATGGGGATTGAACTTTCAGTAAACCCCGGGGTATTGATCCCACGGAACGAGACGGAACTCCTCGGCTGGGAAGCGGTGGCGCGGTTGCGGGAGGCGCGCGGCGCCCACGGTCTTGGAGCACGGGTCATCGACATGTGCTGTGGGTCCGGAAACTTGGCTTGCGGAATCGCCCACGCGGTACCAGGTGCCCATGTATGGGCGAGTGACCTCATGGAAGGCTGCGCGATGTTGACGGCGCGCAACGCCGCTCGCCTAGGCCTGGATGATCGCATTCATGTTGGCTTTGGAGACCTTTTCCAGCCACTTGTAGCCTCGGGTGCGAGTGGCTGCGATGTCATCGTCTGTAATCCTCCATACATCTCCAGCCATAGGCTCGCGCGCGACCGCCAAGATTTGTTGGCTCACGAACCTCGCCAAGCCTTCGACGGGGGCCCCTATGGGCTTTCGATCTACCAGCGACTCATACACGACGCCGTCCCTTTTCTTGCGAAAGGAGGCTGGCTGTTGCTGGAGCTTGGCGTAGGCCAAGCGACATCCGTCGAGGCCCTATTGCGCCGGTGCGGCTACTACGATCACATCGAACTGGTAGCCGACCCTGTAGGCGAACTTCGGGTCGCCGCCTCCCAGCGCTTATAGCGGCCGCTACGGATGGTTACTGATGTGGGTGAGATAGAACAGGAGCATTACCCCCATCAGTGCCAGGGCACCCACCATCAGAATATAGGGGAGGTTGCTTCCCCGATCGCGCACAGCGGACTCATCCAAGGCCCTGCCGGTCCAGGTAAACCGTACCGTCGCCATAATCATCATAAGGATCCCTAGGAGCACAAGTCCCATACCGATGATTTGCGCGGTGTGAGGGTTCGCATGGTCGTGGCTTACCTTGTGAAGCGCCTTGGCGATATAGGCAAGAAAGATGTCAAATTTCTCTACCAGAAAACCAAAGGCCATGACCGTGACTCCGGTCCTGACCCAGGCCAGGTAGGTTCTTTCGTTTGCCGCATGGTCGCTAAAATTTTTAATCACAAAACCCCCGTTGTGCCTTAACAAGCATTCGCAACCTCCATGGTTCACAGAGCCGCTCTACTGAGAGCGACCTAATGCAGTCCGCCGTTTGGCTGATTCAATACCTAGCCTTCCCGGATAGAGTCAACCGACGGTCGGGGGCGCGGCTGCGCATTTTACATATCGCGGACGCGAAGTTTCACTTTTAATGGAATGCACGCATGGCGGACACGGCACTGAGATCGCAAAGGGAGCCTCCTCCGATAAGCGCGTGCCAAGGTCGTGTGGACGTCTTCCGTGCCCCCTACCTAGAAGACATATTGTGCGCCATCCCGGCCCTGCGTGCCCCTCGCAACGATTGTCATTCTACCCACATTACCTCAATAGGACTCCCCTGGACCCTGGAAATAGCGACGCGATTTCCGGAATACGTCGATGATTTTCTGCCGTTTCTGGGGCATCCGCAACTGCCAGAGAGCCCTGCTACCGAAACCGAATACTGCCAATTCGTAAACTCCTTTCGTTTCCCAGAGATCGATGTGTCGACGCTACAAGACATTGCAGAAATCGCGCGCTTTGCGCTGCTACAACCAGCCGAGACGGTGATTCCGGAAATCATGGTTATACCGATGCGAGAGACATCATGACCGTAATGAGCGACGCCGCTGTCTTTATCGACAAAGACGGCACCCTGGTCGACGACGTCCCATACAATGTCGATCCCGACAGAATCCGACTTGCGCCGGGGGTGCAGGGCGGCTTGCGGCGACTCCATGAACGTGGGTTTCGATTGGTGGTCGTGAGCAACCAAGGGGGTGTGGCGCGAGGGTATTTTAGCGAGGAGACGCTCCTCGGCGTAGAGGAGCGCCTCCGGGACTTATTGCGGGGCTTTGGCGTACCGCTGGCAGGATTTTACTACTGTCCGCATGACCCTTTGGGACGGATTAAGAACTACGCGATCTCCTGCACCTGCCGTAAACCGAGGCCCGGTCTCTTTCAAAGGGCAGCGCGCGAAGGACATTTTGATCTGCGGAGATCCTGGTGCATAGGGGACATCTTGGATGATGTCGAGGCCGGTCATGCCGCCGGCTGCCGCAGCGTCCTCATTGATAACGGAAACGAGACCCGCTGGGAACTATCCGAACGGCGGGTACCTGACTACATAGCCCGCGATGTCGATGAGGCGGCAGGATTTATAATCGACGCGTCAGGTCCGGGGCGCCCGGTCCGACCGCATTCCTTTGCTCGCCAATGAACGCCCCTGACTGGAACGATGTGACCCGGCTGTTGGTCGTCCGGCTCGACGGTCTGGGCGACC
>JAJYPQ010000432.1 GCA_021795255.1 Pseudomonadota bacterium | reverse complement strand
ATTGTCGATACCGCGGAGCGGGACGCTCAGGCGCGTAATTAGGGTAAGCCATGTTTCGATCACTCAGTAATCGCCTCATCATCGCCATCCTTGCCGTGGTACTTCTCCTCGGTATTCTGGGAGCGCTCCTGATTTCCCGGATTAGCCATCTGGGTGCGGTGACAGGCGTCATTTTGCAAACGAACTCCCATGCTATGGCCGCGATCAGCAAGATGCGCGAGGCCAGTACCGCCTATGGCCTGTCGAACGACCGCAAGACCAGAGCGCGGTCTATAGCGGTCTTCGCCCGCGCCCTCCAGAGATCCGAAGATGAGGCCAGAACGCCGCAGGTGCAGCGCCTCTTAAAGAGCCTGGAGCGCGACTGGAAGAGCGATAAGCGTAAACCCAGCGTTTCGCGTCTTGCGCGTGTCAAGGCCAAGTTGCGGGCCCTCAAAGTCGTGAGTCGCCGCGCCATAGCACGGCGCGAGGAGCGCGCCATCCACTCGATTAAGGAACTGACAATTTTCGCGGCGCTCGGGTTGTCGGCCTCCTTGTTGGTCATTTTGATTCTCTCGGTTTGGATGGTGCGGCTCATTTTGCGTCCGATGCGCCAATTGGCGCGCGGGATTCATGAGTTGGGACCGGGTGGCGGCCACCGCGAAATCGAGCGTTACGGTCTATCTGAGTTCGACGAGCTGACGCGGGAGTTCAATAGTCTGCTGCGGCGCCTCGAGAAACATGAGCGCGGGAATACCGACAAGCTGATCTATGAAAACGCCAAGATCGACGCCTTGATCAATTCCATAGACGACGGCCTGATTCTCCTGGATCGCCAAGGGAAGATCCTGCATGTGAACTTCATGGCGGGCATGCTGCTGCAAACGGAGCCGAACGAGCTTCTTGGGCGAAATATCAACGATTTGAACATTGCCACACGGTTTTACATCAATCTGCGCAACGCCCTGGTTTCCCTGCGCCGCGAGGATCAGGACGAGCCCCAGTACAGCCGCAACGAATTTTCCTTGACCATTCGTGGCCGTCTGCACTCCTACATCCTAAAAACAGTGCCGTTTCGCGATAAGGGACGGAGCACAATCGGCCTTATCGTCGTACTCCAGGACGTCACGGAGCTAAGGCATGCGGAACATCAGAGGAGCCAACTTCTGGCGACCCTTTCGCACGAGTTGAAGACGCCCTTGACGAGCCTGAGTCTCAGCATAGGGACCCTGTATGAGACCGCCCAGCAGGAACATTACCCGCACCAGATTCGGCAGTTACTCGATGTCGGTAAAGAGGAGGTCGGGCGACTGACCGCGCTGGTCGAGGATCTCTTGGACGTATCCCGTCCGGACGCGACCAGAACAAGCATCGATTTAAAGCGCTTCGAGCTGTGCGAATTTCTGAAGCGGCAAGCGCATTCCTTCAGACTGCAAGCCGATCTCCAGGATGTCGATTTGATCGTTACCTGTATGCCGGATCTCGTCGTGAACGCCGACCCCGTGAAGCTCGGCTGGGTCTTCAACAATCTGCTGTCCAATGCCTTACGTCACACCCCCTCCCACGGTCAGATCACGCTATCGGCGGCGATCTCGGGGCCGGACGATGTGATGGTCGAAGTGGCCGATACGGGCAGGGGCATCCCTGCGCAGGAACTCCCGCAGATATTTGAGTGGTTCACTCAGGGCGCCACCGATGCCCAGGGGTCCGCGGGCATGGGTCTTGCGATCGTGCGCGAAATGGTGGAGGCGCATGGCGGCCACATCACCGTCGATTCGAAGACCAACGAAGGGACGCGGTTTCGCATCACCTTGCCGCGCCACCTGACCGATGCCAACCTGCCTCTGCAGCCGGTGGTGCCGCTCCCAACGGGGGACTAAATGCTGTCCGTCCTCATCGTGGATGACGACCGGAAGATTCGCCTGACCCTCGAGATATTCTTGGAAAGAAAGGGCTACCGGGTCCGGGACGTGGCGTCGGTGGCGGCGGCATTGAACGCCTTGAAGGAATATCGAGCCGACATTGTCCTGTCCGACCTCAAAATGGAGGGCCAGGGAGGCCTCGAATTATTGGCGGCCATCAAGGCCGAGTATCCGACCCTGCCGGTGATCATCATGACCGCCTACGCGACCGTGGAAAAGGCCGTCGAGGCCATAAAGCAGGGTGCCGCGGATTTCGTCGTAAAGCCGTTCGCGCCCGCTGAAATCGAGCAGATTCTGGCGCGGAATATCCGTATGCGCGGGCTCGAGGCCGAGAATCGGAGTTTGCGCGAGGCCTTGGGCCAGGGCGAGATATTGACGCGGTCCGAGGGGTTCAAAAGGACCTTATCCATGGCGGAACGGTTTGCTCATAGCGAGGCGACCCTGCTGATTTTGGGTGAGAGCGGAACGGGTAAAAGCATGCTGGCGCGACGCGTCCATGCCGCGAGCGAGCGCAAGTCCGGGCCGTTCGTCGAGGTCAATTGCGCGAGTCTTTCGCCTGCCCTCCTGGAAAGCGAGCTTTTCGGACATTGTAAAGGCGCCTTTACCGGGGCCATAAAGGACAAGGTCGGACGTCTGGAGGCGGCCCACGCCGGCACCTTGTTTCTCGATGAAATCAGCGAATTGTCCGCTGAAGGGCAGGCCAAGGTTCTACGATTCCTTCAAGACAAAAAGTTCGAGCGCGTCGGCGAATTGAATACCCGGGTGGCGGATGCAAGGATCATCGCTGCGACCAATCGCGATCTCAAGGATCTCGTAAGCGGGGAGGGGTTTAGGGAGGATCTGTATTATCGCTTGAGCGTCGCCGAGTTAACGATGCCGCCTTTGCGCGCGCGCCCCGAGGACGTGCCGTTTCTGACCGAGAGGTTCCTGGCGCAGGCGGCGGCCCGCAACGGCCTTTCGTCGATTCCCGTTATCGAAGATGAGGCCTTGGCCTATCTTGCCCGCTACAATTGGCCCGGCAATGTTCGTGAGCTTCAGAACGTTGTCGAACGTTGCGTCATATTGGCGGGCCGCGGGTGTGTGACAGTCGAGCACTTACCCGATCGTCTTTTGACTTACTCCGCGTTCTAGTTTCCTCACTAGTCTAGATAAGGGGCAATGTGCTGCAAGGACTCGAGTCTTGAAAAAGCTATTACTCGTGGTGCTCACGGCGGGCGCCATAGGGGGGTCGGCGTGTGGGCGTAATCGCCAGATTGTGGAACTCGATAATAGCGTTTCTATTGCGTACCAGCTGCTCCATTTCAATTACGTCGAGCCGAGCGACACCTGCGCCTTAGCCGTCTGCAGCAACGCTACGCCTTCCGGATACTTCGACCGGGAGTTTGGCGACATCAGCGGGGTACGCCTGAGCGCATCACAATTGGATCTTAGGGCCCATCTCTACGGCCGCATAGCCTACGATCGGGCCCAGGGCTACGTGAACTACCAGGGCTACAGCCAGGCAGGGACGCCCATTCCCAACGGAGTCTCGGGGGCGGACGTCGCGGATTATTCGTTGCGCCTCGGTCCCGCCTTTTCAAGCGGGAGAGTGATGGCGATCCCGTTTGCGCAATATGGCCATCACTCCTGGAGCCGGATGGTGGGGGTCGGTACGTCTGCGTCCTATGAAGAGGACTACTGCAACGAGTACATAGGCTTCGGGACGCTCCTTCAGGTGGCCATGACGCGGGCTTTGGTGGGAAGTCTTTATGCCATGGCCGGCCAAACCCTGAATCCCTACATCGAGGTCCAAAGCTTGGGGTTTGCCCAGCCGCTTGGGACAGCGCCGCTCGTAAAGGCCGGAGCCCTCCTGGATCTCCGGATTTCCCGGGCATTCGGTCTTTACGCCGGGGTTCGCTATACTCGCTTCTCCTACGGCCAAAGCCCGTCCCAGCAGTCGGGCAATCTGACGGTCATGGAGCCGGAGAGCGATACGGCGATGACGAGCTATGAGGGTGGTCTGCGGTTTTTCTTTTAGCGGCGGCCGGGGGTCGCGTGCCTTGGCCCGGCGCGCAGTACCCGGGAGGCGCAAGGGTGTTATCCTGGCACGTCTATGAACCTATTTGATGTTTTCCTGACGTTCCTGGTCGTTATCGACCCGATCGGGCTTGTTCCGATGTTTGGGGCGATAA
>JAJYPQ010000037.1 GCA_021795255.1 Pseudomonadota bacterium | reverse complement strand
AGCGCGACGCGAAGGTGGCATATATTCACTCCGAGCGCTTTGTCGCTGATATGGTAAAGGCCCTCCAACATAACGCGATCAACGATTTTAAAAAGTATTACCGTTCGCTTGATGCCCTATTAATCGACGACATTCAATTTTTCTCGGGTAAAGAACGCTCTCAAGAGGAATTTTTTCATACATTTAATGCGTTGTTAGAGGGGCAACGTCAGGTCATTATTACTGCCGATCGCTTTCCCAAGGAGTTCGTCGGGGTGGAGGAGCGTTTGGTATCGCGGTTCGGATCGGGCTTAACGGTCTCGATAGAACCCCCGGAACTCGAAACCCGAGTGGCAATTTTAATTAAAAAGGCACAGCAAGAGGGGGTCTTATTGCGAGATGAAGTGGCCTTCTTTATTGCAAAGCGGGTGCGCTCTAACGTGAGAGAACTAGAAGGAGCCCTTCGCAGGGTGATGGCGAGCGCTAACTTCACGGGGCGCCCTATCGATATCACTCTGGCGGCCGAAAGCCTGAAGGACTTGCTGGCGTTTCAGGATCGACTGGTCACAATCGCAAACATCCAAAAAATGGTTGCTGAGTACTTTAAAATACGGGTCTCGGATTTAAGCGCGAAAAGTCGTTCGCGCCAGGTCACCCGACCGCGACAGATCGCTATGGCTTTATCTAAAGAACTCACACACCACAGCCTTCCTGATATTGGGAAGGAGTTTGGGGGACGCGACCATTCGACCGTCATTCATGCCTGCCGCAAGGTGAGCGAACTTATAGAAAGCGATCCGCGTATCAAAGAAGATTACGCGAATCTGACGCGGATATTGACGACATAAGTTGTGGATAAAAAAGGGCAATAAAACGATTTTGGTAAAGCACCGTTGTTATGCACGTTTGTCCACAAGCTTACACACAGGGTTCTGGATGTTTATACAGACCTTATAAGGGGGCATTTAAGGCGTAAAAGACGGCTATAAAAGCAGTTATACACAGAAATGAGCTTGTATAGTAATAGCTATAACAAAAGAGAATTATAAAACCTTTAATACTTACCGGCGGGATAAAGAGGTACCTATGCAATGGTCGATGCCGCGAGATGAACTTTTGAAGGCCTTGGGTTTGGTCGCAGGAGTGGTAGAAAAACGCCAGTCGAAACCTATTTTGTCGCATGTGCTGATGGTGTGTGATCGCGACGGACTGACGTTTACCGGTACGGATCTCGAAATAGAGATGGTGTCGAAAGCGGGAGCCGAGGTCGGGGATGAGGGGGCTGTGACAGTGCCGGGGCGGAAGTTTCTGGATATTGTTCGAACGCTGCCAGCCGGAAGCGTGGTGCGCTGTCAGAAGGAACAGGATCGGGTGCGGATCAGTGCGGGGCGGAGTCGCTTTACCCTGAGTACCTTACCGGTAGAGGATTTTCCGAGCCTAAAGGAGTTGCCGTGGGATATGAGTTTTATGATTGCGCGGTCACAGCTGAGAAGAATTATTGAAAAGACTCAGTTTTGTATGGCGCAGCAGGACGTCCGCTACTATCTCAACGGGCTGATGTTGGAGACCTTACCAGGAAGTCTAAAGGCAGTGGCGGCGGATGGCCACAGGTTAGCGTTGTGTACGGTGACGCTTGAGGGCCAGGATGTGTCGGAAAAACAGGTTATTGTGCCCCGAAAAGGGGTTACGGAAATGAACCGTTTTCTGGGGAGTGAGGAAGGGCCGGTAGAGGTGAGTGTGGCCACTAATCATATTCGGGTCAGGCAGGATAAGTTTGTATTTACCTCGAAATTAATCGACGGCCGTTTTCCTGATTATAACCGGGTTGTTCCGGCCAGTGTTCGGGAAACGGTGGTTTTGCCGCGCGAACCTTTACGGGAAATGTTGAGTCGAGTCGGTATCGTTTCCACGGAAAAGTTTCGCGGTATTAGGTTGCAGTTTGCGGGGAAGACCGTGGTAGCGAGTGCCAGCAACCCCGAGCATGACGAAGCAACGGAAGAATTGGATGTCGACGGTGCGCTGCCGGAATTCGAGGTGGGCTTTAACGTTGGCTATCTGATCGAGGCCTTGGGGGCCTTAAACGGGGCGCAGGTCGAGTTCGACTGGAATGATAGCAATAGTGGGTGCCGTGTTAAGCCCTTAGAGGGGGACGTTGATCAAGTGTATGTTGTGATGCCGATGCGTTTGTAGTGTGGCTATTACAGCCTTAGAGATAGAGCAACTGCGCGGCTTAGAGCATCTGACTTGGCAGCCGAAGGCCGGCCTTAACATTATTGTGGGACGAAATGGGGCTGGGAAAACAAGCGTGTTGGAGGCCATTACGTTGGCGGCTACCAGCAAGGCCTTGCGTCCGGGGAGTGCGCGTGGGGCGATCCGTCACGGCGCTGACCGCCTGAGGGTGGGTCTGAAGTTTGGAAAGGCCTTGTATTCTGGCGAATTGGTGTATGAGCGTGGCCGTTCGGCGCGCTCGTGGTGCTTGGATGGGGAGATTATCAAATCGGCAGTGAGTGCTTATGAGAGACTGCCGCTTCTGGTCTTAAGCCCCGAGACACATTATGCGACCTTGCAGGACGCGCAAGCACGGCGGACCGCCATGTATTGGCTATTGTTCCACGTGGAACCTTTATTTCTGGATACTTGGCGACGCTATCAGCGCGTACTGCGACAACGGAACGCGGCTTTGCGTGAAGGGAAGGGCCTGTACCGGATGTTCAATCCGGGTCTAGCACAAACAGGTGAGGCCTTGGCGGGCTTTTGGCGTCGGGCCCAGGAGTGGCTGCAAGACCCCTTTCAAGAGCTGGCGGATCGTCTTCAGTTGCAGTTGCCGGTGGCCATGAGCTTGCGGTCTGGTTGGGGCGAAGGCCCTCTTGAGGCGGCCCTTCGTCGGTCTGAGGACGGCGATGAACGGTTGGGGTATACCCAGGCGGGCCCTCACCGCGCCGACATTCATTTCTTGCTGGATGGCCACCCGCTTTCCCAAGTAGGCTCCCACGGACAACAAAAGGTGATCGTCAGTGCCTGGCGGCTGGCGCTCGGTCGGTGTGCCGAGAGCGCCGGAAGGACACCGATAGTACTCGTCGATGATCTGGCGGCGGAACTCGACGCGGTGCGGCGCAAGGGGTTTTATGAGGTCTTGGAGACGGGTAAATGGCAGACCTTCGTGACCGCGATCGACAGCAAGACCCTCCCCTCTCAGGCCTCGGTGTTCCACGTGGAACATAGGGACGCGGACGCGTCTTAAAGTCCCAGGTGTGGTAGACTGCCGGGATTCAGCAGGAGACCCTCGATGGATACCCGACCCGCGTATGACCAGGACAGTATTCAAGTTCTTAAGGGCCTGGATGCTGTCCGCAAACGCCCTGGCATGTATATCGGTGACACCGAGGACGGGACCGGTCTCCATCACATGGTGTTCGAGGCGGTCGATAATGCGATTGACGAGGTTCTAGCCGGTTACTGCACCGAGGTGCGGGTCACCATCCACCCTGACGAGTCCGTGAGCGTCCAGGATAATGGCCGCGGAATCCCGACCGGTGTGATCGCCTCCGAAGGTCGGTCCGCGGCCGAGGTCATCATGACGGTTCTGCACGCCGGCGGAAAGTTCGATCAAAATTCCTATAAGGTCTCGGGGGGCCTCCACGGCGTCGGTATTTCGGTGGTCAATGCCCTCTCCGAGTTCCTAGAGCTCACTATCTTTCGTGACGGCCACCAGTATGCGCAGCGTTACGAGTTGGGTGAGCCCACGGCCCCTCTCGCCATGGTCGGGCCTGCCGAACAAACAGGCACGACGGTCCACTTCAAACCGAGCGGCACGATCTTCAGCGATTGTTTGATGCACTACGACCTGCTCGCCAAGCGCTTACGTGAGCTATCCTTCCTCAACTCCGGCGCGCGCATCGTTCTGACCGATGAGCGTTCGGGCAAGGAAGACCAATTCGAGTATCAGGGCGGTATCGCGGCCTTCGTCACCGATCTGAACCGCAACAAGGACCCTCTTCATCCGCAGGTGATTGCTCTACAGGCCGAACGCGACCGGGTCCTTGTGGATCTAGCCCTTCAGTGGAACGACTCCTATCAGGAGAACGTCTTCTGCTACACGAACAATATTCCCCAGCGCGACGGCGGAACCCACCTTGCCGGCTTCCGTGCGGGCTTGACCCGGACCATGAACAATTACGTGGAAGAAATGGGTTTAGCGAAGCGGGCCAAAGTGACGCTGACGGGCGACGATGCCCGAGAAGGCCTGACGGCGGTATTGTCGGTGAAGGTCGCCGACCCGAAGTTTTCTTCGCAAACCAAAGACAAACTGGTCTCGTCTGAGGTCAAGGCGGCGGTTGAGTCCGTGATCAACGAGCAGCTGAGCTACTACCTCCAGGAAAACCCGGCGGTTGCCAAGGCCATAGCTGAGAAGGTGGTTGAGGCTGCCAGGGCCCGCGAGGCCGCCCGCCGTGCCCGCGAAATGACGCGCCGCAAAGGGGCTCTCGATATCGCCGGTCTCCCCGGAAAACTGGCCGACTGTCAGGAGCGGGATCCGGCGGCCTGCGAGCTCTATCTGGTCGAGGGGGATTCGGCGGGAGGATCCGCCAAACAGGCGCGCGATCGTAAGTTCCAGGCCATCTTGCCGCTCAAAGGAAAGATCTTGAACGTCGAGCGGGCCCGCTTCGATAAGATGCTGTCTTCCGCCGAGGTCGGTACGCTTATCACCGCCTTGGGGACAGGCATAGGTCGAGACGACTTCAACCCCGACAAGCTTCGTTACCATCGGATCATCATTATGACCGATGCCGATGTCGACGGATCCCATATACGCACCCTGCTTTTGACCTTCTTTTACCGCCAAATGCCGGAACTGCTGGCCAGGGGCCATATCTATATTGCCCAACCGCCTCTTTATAAGGTGAAGCAGGGTAAACACGAGCGCTACGTGAAAGACGACGCCGAGCTCACCGCCTACCTGGCGCAAAACGCCCTGGATGGTGCGAGCGTACTCTGTGGTGCGGGGGAAGCGGCCCTTGTGGGCGAATCTTTGACCAAGCTTTTCAACGAATACATCAAAGGCGACATGTACTTAAGGCGTCTTGGCCGGCGCCACGACCGCGCCATGCTAAAAGAGCTCATGAACCTCCCCTTGTTGACCGTCGATGTTCTGAAACAAGACACCGAGGCCAGCGCCTTCGCCCGCCTTCTGGCAAGCCGCCTAGGGGGCTTACGTCACCCCACCACTCACTACGAAGTAAGCGCCGTCTACAGCCCTCAGCTGGAAACCCACGAAATCCTCGTGGTGCGCACCGAACATGGCGGCGTGCGGGCCTCGCGCCTCGATACCGCCTTTGCCCAATCGGCCGAGTACAGGGGCTTGCGTACCCTGGGTGGCCAGCTCTCTGGGCTCATCAAAGAAGGGGCTCTAGCCGAGCGCCAAGGGCGCCAGCGCCCGATCGCCCACTTCGAGGAGGCCTACGACTGGCTTCTGGAAGAGGCGCGCCGTGGGCACGCGATCCAACGCTACAAAGGCCTCGGCGAAATGAACCCCGATCAGCTGTGGGAAACGACCATGGACCCGGCAGTCCGACGCCTCCTCAAGGTGAACGTCGAAGATGGGGTGGCGGCCGATCTCATATTTACCACCTTGATGGGTGATCAGGTCGAACCGCGCCGCGAATTTATCGAGAAAAACGCGCTTCAGGTCCTGAATCTCGACGTCTAGGTGTCGCCGACGTGGCGGACCCCTACAAGCCCATTGCCTGCGCCCTATACGACCGCTACGAGCGCGCCATCCTCGCGCGCTCGCCGCTCACCCTTTCCTGGCGAGAGGACGGCCGAAAGCTTCGCGACACAGTTGTCGTGCTCGCTCTTGAGACCGCTGAGGGACAGGAGTTCCTAAGTTTTGCGGACGGCGAGCATCGCCAGCACCGGGTCCGGCTCGACGCGGTCCATATCCTCGACTAATCGGCGCTCAAAACGCAAATCGCGAGCGTCCTGGCCCACCTGCCGTCCGCGTCGCTCAAACTTGGTGACCGGCCGACCTGCTCGCGTCTCGTCCCGGAGCACAAAGGCCGGGTGGTGGGCCACAAGGCCCGCGACCTCCTCGGCGTACGGCGCCCAGTCGCTGGCGAAGTGAAAGAGCCCGCCGGGCTTTAGGATGCGCGCGACCTCGTCCAGGAAAGCGCCACGCGCCAAACGCCGTTTATGATGACGGGCCTTGGGCCAGGGGTCCGGAAAAAACATAAGCACCGCCTCAAGCCGCGCGTCGCCCACCTTGGCTACAATGGTTTGGGCGTCGCCCTCAACCAAGCGCACGTTGGTGAGGCCCCGTTCCTCCAGGGCGCGCATGACCCTCACGATTCCGGTTCGGTACATCTCGACCCCTACGTATTCCCGTCCCGGATCGGCTTCTGCCATAGTAAGTAAGGCCTCACCATCACCGAAGCCTATATCAAGAAGGACCTGTTGGCCCTGCCCTAACTGGGCCAACGCAGGTTCGGCGAGCCCGAAGCGCGGCCACAGGCGTTCGTAGGTGGCCACCGCGGCGACCTTCAAGGGCCGCTCGCGCCGGACGTAGCTGCGTATCCGCCGCGACCGCGCGAGCTCTGCCGTCATGTGATCAGGCCGGCGAGCGGCGACGACGGGTCCGCGCCCCATTTGCGCGCCATGCGCCCTGCCAAAAACGCGTCCCGCCCAGCCTCGACCGCTTTGCGCATAGCATTCGCCATCAACACCGGGTCACGCGCTGCCGCGATCGCGGTATTCATAAGCACCCCGTCGCAGCCGAGCTCCATCGCGATAGCGGCATCCGAGGCCGTGCCCACTCCGGCGTCTACGAGTACCGGAACCCGCGCCTGCTCAATGATCAGGCGAATATTGAGGGGGTTACGGATACCGAGCCCCGAGCCGATAGGCGCGGCAAGGGGCATGATGGCCACGCAGCCGATCGCCTCAAGGCGTTTTGCGGCAACCGGATCGTCGGTCGTATAGACCATCACCGCAAAACCCTCGGACACCAGAGTTTCAGCCGCCTTGAGGGTCTCAACCATGTCGGGGAAAAGGCTGCCTTGATCGCCGATGACCTCGAGCTTTACGAGCGCCCGCCCATCGAGTAGTTCACGCGCAAGCCTACATGTCCTTACCGCCTCTTCCGCCGAGTAGCAGCCCGCCGTGTTCGGCAAAATGGTGTAGCGCTCGGGAGGCAAAATGTCGAGTAGGTTCGGCTCCCCGGGCGTTTGGCCGATGTTCGTCCGGCGCACCGCCACGGTCACGATCTCAGCGCCGCTCGCCTCTATCGCCTGCTGCGTTTGCGCCGCATCCTTATATTTGCCCGTTCCGACTAAAAGCCGTGACGAAAAAGTTTGGCCCGCTACCTGCCAACGGTCTGTTTTGTTTGCCGTCATCACCCGCCCCCGATGGCCTGAACGATTTCGACGCGGTCGCCCTCTTGCACGAGACGCACATTGTGTTGCGCGCGCGGAACGATCTCGCGATTGACCTCAATCGCCACGCGCTTCCCGGTGAGGCCCATTTCGCCAAGCAAAGCGGTAAGTGCCATGGGCTCGGTCAGGGCTTGCTCAGCCCCGTTCACATAGATGATCATAAGTAATGGTGCAATCCCTGAGATGGTTGTATATTGTATGGCCTCTTTGCGCCTTGTGCTATGCGGGTGTAGTTCAATGGTAGAACTTCAGCTTCCCAAGCTGATAGCGAGGGTTCGATTCCCTTCACCCGCTCCATTCACCCTGCTTCACCAATCCGCGCTCTGGACGATTGCAGAGCGCCCAGTCGAGCCCTACACTCACCCTTTTTCCGAAGGCTAGCTCGTGAAAAAGCGGACCCGTACCCTAGTGATCGTGATGAGCCTGTCCGCCGTGTTGGGTGTAGCGTTTGTCGCGGCCCTTCCCGGAATCGTGGCCTTGGACAAGGTCAAAAACGAGATCGCAGAGACCCTCTCGAAGGCCAGCGGCCGCCCGGTGACCATAGGCAAGATGAGCTTGTCCCTCTACCCTTGGCTCGGCATTCGTCTTGACGGCGCGCGGATCGCCAACGCCCCGACCTTCGGTAAAACGCCGCTCGCGCAGGTCGACGACGCGGTCGTGGAGGTGCGCGTCCTCCCGCTCTTCGTGGGCCACGTCGTGTTGCGGCGCGTGGTCGTGACCGGTCTTAAGCTGAACCTGCGCGAGAATAAGGCCGGCCATACGAACTGGGCCTCTCTCATCCAACCCCCGAAGACAAAGCCCGCACTTACGAAGGCGGCGCGTGCCGAGGCACATGAGGCCCCGGCCTTCGCCTTGCTCCGGGCGGCCGGCCTTACTGTTACAAACGCCTTTGTCGACTACCGCAACGCGCGTACGGGCGCGCGCGATGTCCTAAACCATTTCGATGTCCGTTTAGGCACGATCGTGCCCGGGCGCCCGGTGGCGGTACACCTGGCAGGCGACCTCCAGGCAGCAGCTCACAGACCCCTCCCGTTTCGGATCTCGGCCCGCGCCCTTCGTCACCATAAAGGCCTCGTTCTCAGCCCATTTCAGCTCTCGATCGCGACCCTTAAGGCGGTAGGCACGGTTCATGTTAGACAGGCCCATTCCGGGTTTCGCGCCCGCGGGCGCTTACGCGTTCCCACGTTTGCCCCCCGGCCGTTCGTAGCCGCGCTCGGGCTGCATTATAGGCCCAGCGACCCCAAGGCCCTGCGCAGCATGTCAGGCAATATCGCTTTTACGCTCAGTCCCAAGCAGCTCTCCTTGGCGCCGTTTACCATTCGTTTCGACAAAACCATCGTCACGGGCCGCCTCGTGCGGCTTGTGCACCCGCTTCTCTACCGGGCGCACCTCGCCATCAATTCCTTGGCCCTGGCGCCCTATCTGCCAAAAAAGCCGCCCGCAGCGACTTCGGCCGCCGGTCCTAAGCCGACCAATACCGCGCTTAGCGCCCCCCCCGCAAGTCCTTCTCCTCTCATGAGTCTGCCGCTCGTCGGCACCGTGACGATAGGTCGGCTCGTGGCCCATGGCCTCACTATGACCCACGTCTTTGCTGGCCTTCATGCGCACGCCGGGCGCGTCCGTTTGCAGCCGCTTACCATGGACCTCTATGGCGGAACTTTCGGCGGAAGGCTTGCGGCGAAGACCGCCGTCCCCCCGCTTAGCTGGCACCTCAAGGCCCGCCTTCACCAGGTGCACGTAGGCGCGCTCTTGCGCGCGCTCCACATGTTTCCAGAGTTTTCGGGGATACTGAGTGCGCGCACTGACCTCCATGGCTCTGGCACCACTCTCGTGCCGATCGAACGCAGCATGTCTGGTACCGTCCTGGCCAGCATGCCGAGCGGCGCCTTGCGGGGACTTGATATCAACTTCATCGCTAAGGATCCGAAAGTCGCCGTGGGCTCGCATCGCCTGAAAAAGGTCGCCGGCACGGCCTTTACCCGTCTGCACGCTCGCGCCGCGATCGCGAACAGCCTGGTCACCCTCCAGGCACTCTCCCTCCACACCTCGCGCGCCGTCGTTAACGGCCAGGGGACCATGACGCTGCTTCCCACGAAGACCGTCAACATCCTCTTGCGGGCCACGCTACCTACCGGGTTCACTGTGCCAGTGCGCGTCCTCGGGCCGGTCGGCCATATTCACTTCGCCGTGTCTTTGAACCGGCTCCTAAAGAGCCCCAGTAAACGGCTCGGATCCGCACTTAAGAGCCTGGGCGGCCGCTTGAAGAGCTTTCTCGGAATCCACTGATCATGGATTTTACCGGCTCTGTACTCGCCTGGTATAAGCGCCATGGCCGTCACGACCTGCCGTGGCAGGTTCCGGACCCTTACCTACGCTGGCTTGCTGAAGTCATGCTCCAGCAGACGACCGTTACCGCCGCACGGCCCTATTTCGAGCGCTTTCGCGCCCGTTTCCCATCGCTTGAGGATTTAGCCCGGGCTCCGCTCGACGACGTCTTAGCCCTCTGGGCCGGTCTTGGCTACTATGCACGGGCCCGCAACCTACATGCGAGCGCGGGTCTTTTGATCGATCAGCATCAAGGCCGTTTCCCCCAGACGCTACCCGAGCTCACCGCCTTGCCCGGAATCGGCTTGTCCACGGCCGGGGCGATCCTGGCCTTTGCCTTCGGGGTCCCGGCCCCTATTCTCGATGCCAACGTTCGACGCGTCTTGAGTCGTTATCATGGAATCACAGGCCGCGATACCGCAACGACCCGCCGCTTATGGGATTATGCCCGTATGCACACACCAACCCGCGAGGTGGCGGAATACACCCAGGCCATCATGGATCTGGGCGCCCTTGTCTGCCGAAGGACCCCGCTGTGCCCGACCTGCCCCCTGGTCTCTGGCTGCCTCTTTAAGGGCGATGACGCGCCGCCACCCAGACGCCTAAGGCCCGAACGCTCGGTCGTCATGGGGATTGGTTACAACGGCCGCGCGGATGTTCTACTCGTTCGACGGCCGCCGCAGGGGGTGTGGGGCGGTCTCTGGAGCTTGCCGGAGTGCGCGACTCTAGCCGATCTGCCGCCCTATTTGGCGTCACTTGGCCTCGCGGGAACGCTCGGTCAGGCGAGGCCTCCCCTGCGCCATGTCTTTACGCACTTCGCCCTGTCTATCACCCCGGTGCCGGTCTTTCTCGAAAGTGCCGGTTCCCGCGTGTCCGAGAATCGCGATATGATGTGGTATAGGCAACACGAGGCAAAACCGGGTATGCCGGCCCCGGTAAGGCGCCTTGTCAATCAGTTCTGGGAGACCCCATGAGTCGAACCGTGTTATGTGTGAAACTAAAAAAAGAGGCCGCAGGTCTCGATTACCCGACCTATCCGGGAGACCTCGGTAAACGCATCTACGAGGGCGTTTCCAAAGAGGCGTGGCAACAGTGGCTCGGCCACCAAACCATGCTGATCAATGAATACCGGCTAAGCCCCATGGACCCGAAAGCACGCAAGTTCTTGGAAAAAGAGATGGAATCTTATTTCTTCGGCGAGGGGTCGACCATACCCGAGGGCTTCAAGCCCCCGGGCAGTAAATAACGACCTTCTAGTCTTGTTTCGCCTTCAGGTTGCCGGCAAGAAAATGCGCGGCCATCTGCCAGCCAATAGCCGTTGCGCGCTTCTCGGCCGGTTCGGACCGATCCATAAATGCATGACCGACGTCCGGGAAAACGCTGAGCGTATAGCGCTTGTTGGCTCGGCTGAGGGCTGTGCTTATCCGCCCATGCTCGTCGGGCGTGATCGAGCCGTCTTTGGCCCCGTAGCAGAGCAAGAGCGGCGCCTGGATCTGGGGGACTACGCCAAGTACGGATGTCCGGCCCAAGCGATCGCTGGGGTTATCGATACCACCTCCGTAAAAGCAAATCGCGGCGCGGATGTTTTGCGGGTAGGTGCCAGCGGCGAGAAAGGCGAGCCGGCCACCGTTACAAAACCCTATCACACCGAGCTGTTCTCCTAGCACATCCTTGCGGGCCTTTAGATAGCTTATGGCGCGTTCGACCGACGACATGATGGTCTGGTCGCCGAGCGACTTCAACTTGCCGACAGCGCCCTCGAGATCGGTCTCGGGGAACAGGGCGCCGTCATAGAAATCGAGCGCGAACGCGGCAAAACCCTCTTTTGCCAAGTGTTGGCACACATGCCGCATATGGTCATTTATTCCCCAGATTTCCATGAAGACGATGACGATAGGGGCGGGCGCGCCAGCGGGTTTCGCGAGAAACCCCTTTACTCCGGACTCATCGACAAAGGCCTCGCTTTTTTGGTTTTCCATAAACCCTCCTTGGAGTTGAGATTTGGGTAGCAAGCTACAGTATTCAGCTGCCGACAGCGCAGTCCGCGAGCTGAGCCGCGGTCGGTTCCGCGCAACAGTACCAGGGCTCGGAAAGGTGCGGGCTTGCGGGCCCGGCTTGACCGGGCGTGAGCGTCGGGGGCCTACGTTCAAGCGCCTTGTGCACCAAAGACCAGAGCCCACTGAAGATCTCAAAGCGCCCTTGCCCCTCGGCCTCGCCTTTCTCGACGCAACGCTGGGCCTCCTCCTGTAGCCTATCGACGCGCGGATCGACATGCGCCCACGGGTACCCCAGCACTTCCCCCGAAAACTCGCCGAGCCGTTCTCGGAACCCCGGGATTTGCAGAAGGTAGGAGCCCGCGGGAACCAGTAAGCGGATGACGAGCTGGATGGGTGTGACGCTATTGATCAAAGCGAGATCACGCACGCGCGTCAGAAGCTCAAGGTAGGTCTCGAGCGTCGTCCACGGTGTGAAGGGCACGAAGGTCGGGGTGAACGCTAGACCTGAGGTCCGGACGATATGGACTGCGCGCGCGATATCCCGAGCCGTGTGTCCTTTGTCGAGAAAGTCTAACACCGTGTCGTCGAAGGACTCGGCGGCACTCGTAAGAAAGAGGCAACCGTACTCGGATAAGCGCGGCATAAGGTCTTCGTAGGCCAGAATGTGCGATATTTTGACTGTGGCGTCGAAGGTTACGGTCGGCCAGTTTTTGTGTACCGCCTTCAATATCCTGAGGGCATGGGTTGGCCCGTTTAAGAAGTCCGGGTCGCCGAACGACAGGTGGGTGGCGCCCAGCGCGATCTGTTGCGCGGCGTCAGCGATGACAACGTCCTGCGGGATGGCGCGGAACCGGCCTTGATATACGGGCACGATGGGGCAGTGGCGACAAAGGTACTTGCAGCCGCGCGAGGCCTCGACAAAGCCCACCGTCTTGCGCCCACCGTCGGGTAACATGAGGTGCGCGTAGCGGCTGAGGGCGGGCAGTCCAGCACGATCTGGAGTGACGAACTGGACTCGCTGCGCCCCGCCCTTGATCCCTTCGGGGTGGGTCAGAAGCCCTAAAAGCTCGGTTTCAAACTCAGGCCCCAACACGTGGTCCACACCGTGGCCTTTTAGGGTCTCCGCGTTTGGGGGGCCATAGAGCCCGTAACACACGAGCCGGGATCGGGGAGCTGCGGTGCGTATTTTCGGTAAGAGGCTGATCGCGATCCGGGTCGCTGTGTGCATCCCAAGCGTTACCCCGATGAGATCAAAGCGAGCCAGGGTCTCCCACGGCATAGACCCGAGGGTTAGGTCGGCCAATGTCACGCTGTGGCCGCGCGCCCGTAAGAGTGCTGCCGGGTGTGCCAAAGAAAAGGGCTGACGTCCGAGTTCGTACGGACTCACCAGAAGAATATGCATGCCCCTATGATACGGCAATTGCCCCCGCTGTGCGCCGGGGACCGCCGTAATGCTCGCCCGCCTTTCTGGCGGCCCGTCCCGCTTGGGACCGAGGGTTCCAGGGATCTGGGCGATATGAGCTGTGCCCGGCCACACGCTTCGTAGCCGTCAGCAAGGTAGAGCTGGGCCTAGGCGAGCCTTGACGCGGCCGAGACGAGCGGCTTTAATGCGCCCTTCGCCCAGGTAGCTCAGTCGGTAGAGCAGAGGACTGAAAATCCTCGTGTCGGTGGTTCGATTCCGCCCCTGGGCACCAATAAAATCAAGCACTTACGCACTATTTTCCGTAGCTGCCTCTCCTCATCTTTCCCTCAGTATCAACTAGGTATCAACTTCGATACCAGACGCAGCCTTCAGTCATCTCGGCCTGAATAGGGTAGCCATGGCACTCTCCCGCCATTCGGGCCTCCAAGCCAATCCTGGAAGCCCCTGTCTTGAGTGTTGCCTCAAGTCTCGGACCCAGAGTCCTCTGCGGCTGAGGAGCCTGCCCCCCTTGTGCACTGGGAGACCGGTAAGGGAGGCTTCCACAACCCTTCTGCTTGATATTCTCGGTGGGCCAGGTAGCCACCGGCGGGCCAACACCAGCCATCTTCCCCTACCCACACCAGCGGCACTTGTAGTTCCTTCACCGTATAGGAGCTGAGCCATGAGACCTCCTCCATAGGACCGTAGGGGATATGGTGCTCATCGATCCAGCGGTTAACCTCCTCTTCCGGATAACCGAGGCGTTGGGCCGCCATGTGCACTCCACCCAGCTCCTCGATCGCCAGCCACACAAGATTTATGTGCTTAACTAAGCGGAGCTGGCCAGGTCGGGGACTCTTTTCCACTTTGTCCTGGAAGACAGCCTTGATACGGCACTCATCGCAGATCATGCCGTCCTCTTCCTCGTATCCGTCCCTATCCAGACATTCCGAGATAAGCCCTGTTTGGCTTCCGCTCTCTGCGGCTTGATCTAAATTCTCCTGCATGTGTTAACTCGCGGCCCCATGGAGCCATTTCGTTCGCGGCCTAAAGGCGCCAGTCGATTCGCGGGGTAATGACGCCACGCCATTCGCGCCGTAATGACGCCAGTCGATACGTAATGACATTACGAAATGATATCCGAAGGAGATCTTATGTCTCGCCCCAGTAGTATCACACCCGAACAGGTCTTTGCCGCCGCGTTCGACTTACGCGATCACGGTTAGACCGTCACCGTCCAGGCCGTGCGCCAGATCCTCGGCGCCGGCAGCTTCACTACCGTCGCGCAGCATCTGCGGGCCTGGCGGGCGCACACCGAGGCGCCGCCCCCTTTTGTCCTGCCGCCTGCGATCGCAGCCGCGGCCACCCAGGCCCTGACCGCCGTCTGGACGGCCGCCTGCACGCTCGCGCGCCAGGAGATCGAGACCATTCGGGCCAGGGCCACGACGGAGGAGCAGGTCGCCCAGGCCGCGATCCAGGAGGCCCTGCAGGAGGTTGCGCGTCTCGAGGCCTGCGTCCGTGAGACCGAGGCCACGCGGCAGGCGCAGGCCGCCGCCATCGAAGAGTGGCGCACCCAAGGCGCCGCTTGCGAGGCCACCTTGGCGGCGTGTCGCGCGACCATCACCGAACGTGACGCCCGGATCGCGGAGCTCAAAACCGATCTCGCCCAGGCGCACGAGCGTCATGCGCAAAAGAGCGCCGAATGCGGGCGCCTCCTGGGCGTACTAGCGGCGCAGCCCTCGGGCCTTGCGCCATCCTCTCCCATGCCCGCGCCTTCGTCTTAAACCGCGCCCCTCTCTCACCCCGGCGGGGCGGCGCTCTGCGTTTGCCGCCCCGCCTTCATGAGATGGTATTCGAAGCACTTGTCAGCTTGCCAAAAACCCCGTAAAACGAACCCCTCCGAAACCGGGAAAAGGCCACTTTGCCGTGGCTCCATTAAGCCGCGAATCGGTGGCGCCTTTAAGGTGCGATTTAACAGGAAGTGAGCCCGGCGCCCGGAGGCACCAAAAATCTGATCAGTTCATACTAATATACGAGAATGTAGTGCCACTTCACTTTTTTCTGACACGTAACAAACTGATAGCGAAAGAGATATTTTTGAACACGTCAAGCTTGGGTTAGGCGACCGCGTTTAGGCATAATGATTTATAGCACGCTCCACCAACACCCATTATCACCTATGAGGTGGACGGTAAAACGATCAAAATCCCTAACAAATCCACGAGATAAGATGCTTTTCGGACACCAACTGCCAAACCTAGGTTTAACAAAGTGATTGTATAAGACATTAGTTGTATATACAATTTCCGCTGGTTTGCTCTAATGGTGAAAGGTAATGGCGTTAGTGGTTTCCCCTAATATTCGCGAAAAGCTTATGCACAAGCATAACGTTTGTGAAGAAGAGGTTTCTCAGTGTTTTGCTAATTGTACAGGCAAATATCTCGCAAATATCTCGTCGATACTCGCGAGGGTCACGCCTCTGACCCGCCCACGTTATGGTTTATTTCAGAAACCGATTATGCCCGTAAGCTTAAGGTTGTTTTTATCCTTAGGGGCAAAGATGTTTACTTGAGGACAGCATTTCCGCCGAATCAAACTGAGTTGAGTATATACGCAAAGCATGGATAACGATCTACTGCTCGCCTAAAATGTCTGAGTGTGCGTATATACTGCGAGTAACAGCTGTTGTTAATGTCTGAGGGGACTAAAAATGAGCAAACAAACTATCGCCTCATCCGATGAAGCCTGGGATGACAGGGCATTGGGTGCTGATAGTGAATTCGTCAAAGCAGTCGACAACGACATGTCGGCTATCATCGATGAAGCATCTGGCACCCAGCTCATCTCGATTCGCTTGCAGAAATCTTTGATTGAGGACTTTAAGTTAATTGCGTCCCTAAACAAAGGGATTGGTTACCAAACTTTAATGAAGCAGATTCTGCGGAGATTCGTAGATGGGGAGAAGAAGCTGGCATGGAACGAATTTGTTTCTAGAAAAATCAAAGAACAAAAAACCACAGGAAATGCGGAAAAGCCAAAGGCACACAGGAAGCAACATGTAGTATAACTGTGGCGTATCAGTCTATTCACAAACCCGCTTCGGCGGGTTTGTGTTCTTTATGCGGCGGATAGGAGCCCGATACGCAAATGACGTTTTCAGTTTGGGACCGGAAGACAGCGATCTTACTGGGAGATCCCGACTTCGCCCGCTACCCTCTTGTGTGAAGGGAGGTTACTGAATGGTCTCCGGTCTCTCCACCTCGCTCGCCTGGCGCTTTCTTCGCGGGTAAGTAGGGTTTGCCTTGGAAGAACATCCTCACAGAATCCCACATGAGCTCTCCTAGAAAACACAGGGCTGATCATCCCATTATAGTAAGAACCGAGAGGAGCCAAACTAGGTTTGCGTTTTGTCGAGGTCGCCGCCATAACTGCAATCCCCCCCAGCCTTCTCTGTGTGGTGACTTCGCCCCGTCTCAACGGCGCGGCGGGACCCTTGCTGTTTCCCTGATGTCAGAAACTAATGTACAACTCTTACCTATAGAGGTGCCCGTGAACACGCTGCCCGAATCGATCCTGCTGTACGCCCAATCCCTGCTGTGAGGGAGGCGTGCTGTCGCCCAAAGTATCCCTCCACCTGGGAAGCCGGGCCGCGGTCGATCAGTCGTTCTCCCGGCTAGTTAAGGCCGGCAAGCTGCTGCGTGTGACGCGAGGCATCTACGTCACTCCGGTCTACAGCCGGTTCGGCACGCGCGCCCCCGCCCCCGCCAAGGTCGTGAAGGCCATGGCGGAACAAAGCGGTGAGACCGTAGCGCCACATGGTGCGAATGCCGCCAACGCCCTGGGATTGACGCAACAGGTCCCCATCCGCGAGGTCTACCTAACCTCCGGTCGAACGCGGAAGCTGAAGCTGGGGCGCTCGGAGGTGTTGGTGAAGCATGTGCCCCAGTGGATGCTGGCCTTGGGCCTAGGACCCGCCGGTGCTGCCGTACGGGCCTTGGCCTGGATGGGACCTACGTATGCTGGCGAGTCGCTGACCACGCTGCGCCGCACCCTTCCCCGCACCGAATGGAACGTCCTCACCTCTGCCCGTGCAGCGCTGCCGTCCTGGATGGCCCAGGCGATCGGCAGGGAAGCAGCGCGGGACTGAATACTTCTTTGAGCTCAGTCCAGACGACCAGCGCGAAGCGCTGGAACACGTCCGCGCGAAAACAGGACGCCCCACTCACCTGCTTGAAAAGGATGTCTGGGTGGTGTGGACACTGCGGGCCCTATTCGAGTGAAGATCGGTCCGGCGCAGGCGTTGCCGCTGTTGAGACGTCTGGTGTGGATGCCGATACGAGCGCATCGCAGTTAGCGTTCTCTGAAGGCTTATGGTTGGCATGTGTGCGCGGTGAAGACTTATGGTTAAGCGAAGCAGTCAACGGTGGGCAGTTTATGGCCGCCTTGGTGCA
>JAJYPQ010000431.1 GCA_021795255.1 Pseudomonadota bacterium | reverse complement strand
TCGCTACCCACGCGGAGAATTCTCATGCGCACTAGATTGTGGCTGCGGTTATTCCTATTGGCGCTCGCCATAGGCCTGCTTGTAACGCTGATTTTCGCTTACGGTCCCTGGGGCGCCAGCCCAACCGCGCTCAAAAAGGCCGGTCCGCGGATCTTGTATTACCGCAGTCCGATGAATCCCGCCATCCATTCTCCGGTGCCGCTGAAAGATTCCATGGGCATGTCTTATCTCCCGGTTTATGCCCATGGCCATAGGCAAAACTCGTCGGCTCCCACAAGCTTTCATGTGGATCATAGGTTGCGCCAAAGTTATGGCGTGCGCACGGTGATAGTCGGTGCGGGCGCATCTCCCATAGTCCACGGTGTCCCCGGCATCGTTACGGTCGATCAGCATCGCCTCGTTGCCGTGACTACCCGTCTTGATGGCTGGCTTAAGGTTCTGAAGCCTGACACGGTAGGCGACCGCGTGCGTCGTGGGGCGGTGATAGGCGAGCTCTATGCCCCGGCCTTACGGGCTGCGGAAAGCGATTACCTCATGCTCAAACACAGTCACGCCGGACCGCGTTTGCTGCAGGCAGTAGCCATGCGTCTCGCGCGTTTGGGCCTTGGCCCACGTGGTCAAAAGGCCCTCGGGCGCGCCGACCGCGTCCCGCTTACGCTGCCTCTCTACGCCCCGGAGAGTGGCGTTGTGGTAAAAACCGGCGCCGTTCCCGGCCACTATGTCACGCCCAAGATCGCCATCCTCACTATCGCTCCGCGCTCGCCGGTATGGGTGCGTCTCGCGCTTCCTCCGGCGGCGGCCGGCCTCGTACGGGTGGGTAATCCGGTGGTCGTGCGGGCCGCCGGTGGATATGTGGCTCGTGGCGTCATCCGCTACCTCTATCCGGCTCTCGATTCCCGAAACCGGACACTAAGCGTGCGTGTCACGCTTTTGAACCCAAGCGGTTGGCTGCGCCCAGGCCTCTACGTCCGGGCCCATATCGCTGCGCGTACTCATACCCCGGCGCTTGCGATCCCGCGTTCGGCTGTCCTGCATACAGGCACTGGCATAGCCTACGTGTTCGTGGCCAAAGGCGGTGGTCATTTTCACTTGCAAAGGGTGACCCTTGGGCCTGCGAGCGGCAGCCAAGTGATCGTTCGCAAGGGCCTGAAGAAGGGTGCGCGAGTAGTCGTCCATGGCCTCTTTTTGCTCGACGCCGATTCCCATATCCACGGATTAGCGGTTCGGCTTGCCGGTTCAGGTGCTAGCCATGATTAATCGAATTATCGAGTGGTCTCTTGCCCACAGAAAGACGGTTCTAGCTTCTGGCGGCCTGCTGATCGTCTGGGGGCTCTGGTCGTTCATGCGCATGCCCGTGGATGCCCTGCCTAATCTCTCGAATGTGCAGGTCATCGTGCGCGCAGACGACCCCGGCCGCTCCCCTGAGGTCATTCAGAAGCAGGTGACCTATCCACTTGCCACAGCGCTCCTCGCTGTCCCAAAGACACGCACCGTCCGCGCCTATTCCATGTTCGGCGAGTCGCTGATCTACGTCATTTTTCACTCCGGCACCAATCTCTATGAGGCCCGGAATTTGGTCCAGCAGTATTTGGGCCAGGTCCGTCACGAATTACCGGCTCGCGTTATCCCGACGCTCGGCGCGCCGGCTACGGGCCTCGGTTGGGTCTATGAGTACGCCCTCACCGATAAGGGCGGCCCGAGTCTCGGCCGTCTTACCACCCTCCAAAACTGGTTTTTGCGCTACCAGCTCGAACAGCTGCCCGGGGTCGCCAGTGTCGCGACCGTGGGCGGCATGACGCGCGATTACGATGTGGATGTGAACCCCGAGGCCTTATGGGCGCATCACCTGACCTTGACGCATCTCTTAGCGGCGCTCACCGCAGCCAACGGCCAGGTCGGTGCGGGAGTAATCGATGGTCGCGACGGGCTTGCAAGCTTTGTGCAGACGGGGGCGCATGGCTATATCCATTCCTTACGGGCGCTACGCGAGGTGTCACTTTCTGTGACTAAGAGCGGTGTACCGCTTGACGTCGGGGCCGTGGCCCGCGTTCATCGCGGTCCGGGTCTGCGCTATGGCGTTGCGGATCTGAACGGCCAAGGACAGGTAATCGGTGGCGTGGTGATTGCCAGGACCGGCGCCAACGCATTAAAGGTCATCAAGGAAGTGCAAGCACGCCTCAAGGTATTGGCGCCGACCTTGCCGGCTGGTGTCCACATCGTAACAACCTATAATCGAGCGCGCCTTATTGCGCGCGCGCTCTCGACACTACGGGCGAAGTTACTGGAAGAGTCCATTGTTGTGGCGCTCGTGTGTTTACTCTTCCTCTCGCGATTGCGCTCGGCGCTTGTGGCCATTGCTATTTTGCCAGTCGGCATCCTGACCGCATTTGGGATCATGGCAACGCAAGGGCTTAACGCGAACATCATGTCCTTGTCTGGGATTGCGATCGCGATTGGCGCCATGGTCGATGGCGCCATCGTCATGATCGAAAACGTTCACAAGCATAGAGAACGCGAGCCGGATCGGGAGATTTGGGCGGCAGTGGGTGCGGCGGCCACTGAGGTTGGCCCCTTCTTGTTTTTCTCGCTTCTTATTATTGCCGTTTCCTTTACTCCGATCTTTGCTCTTCACGGTGAGCAGGGTCGCTTGTTTCGGCCATTGGCCTTTACCAAGTCCTACGCCATGGGCGTTGCCGCCATTTTGTCGATCACTTTGGTACCGGTTCTCATGGGTTATCTGATTCGCGGGCCCATAGCCCCAGAGGCCCATAATCCTATAAATCGCCTGCTGCATCGCCTTTTTGAGCCCTTGATCGCGTTAGCACTCAGACGCCGGGCCTTGACCGCCTTATTGGCGCTGGGCCTTGTCGCCACCGCCCTGTGGCCTGCGCTCCACATCGGAAGCGAATTCATGCCGCCACTTTATGAAGGCGACCTCATGTATATGCCGATTACGGTCGATCCCAATGTCTCAGTGGGTGAGGCGGCGGCACTCTTACAGCGAACGGATCGCATCATAAAAAGCTTTCCGGAGGTGCGCGAGGTCTTTGGCAAGGCCGGGCGCGCCGATACCTCGACCGATCCAGCCCCACTCTCGATGTTTGAGACGGTCGTACGCCTCAAACCGCGGGCCAAGTGGCCCGCGCACATGACGGTAGGGCGCCTGCGTAGTGAATTGAATCAGGCGCTGACGACACCCGCGTTGGCTAACGACTGGACGATGCCTATCGCAGCGCGTGTCGATATGTTGTCGACCGGGGTGCGCACACCAGTTGGCGTGAAGGTCTTTGGGCCGCATCTTCTAGGTATTCAACAGGTCGCTATCAAGATCCAAAACGTCTTGGCGCATCTCCCGGGTACTACATCGGCCTACGCCGATCGCATCGACGACGGACGCTACTTATCTGTGCGCATAGACCGCAATCGAGCCGCGCGATATGGTCTTACCGTGCGCGGCATCGGCACCATCGTGCATACGGCCATAGCCGGTACGACTGTTGGCACGGTCATCCACGGCTATGCTCGTTATCCGCTGGTGTTGCGCTACCCGCGTGCCGACCGACAATCGGTGGCGGCTCTCAAAAACCTACCTCTCGTGACGGCTACGGGAGGCATAATCCCGCTCGCGGCGGTGGCCCACGTGATTCGCCGCGAGGGTCCAACCGAAATCGATACCCAGGGCAGCCAAATGTATGATGTCATTTCGGTTGCCACCCATGGTGTTTCCTTAGGACATTATGTAGCGCGCGCACAACGCGCGGTGGCCGCCCATGTCGTTCTTCCCCAGGGTTATACGATTCGTTGGTCCGGCGATTACCGTTTTTATCGGCGCACCGCAGCCGAGCTTGCCCGTATCGTGCCTATAGCAATCGGCATTATCTTCGTGTTGCTCGTCATGGCCTTTGGCGACACGACCGAGGCCTTTGTGATCCTTTTGACGTTACCGCTTGGGCTGGTCGGCGGCATCTGGCTTGTCTATCTCCTAGGCTACAAGATGTCTCTCGCCGTAGCCGTCGGGTTTATTGCCGCAGCCGGTGTCGCCACCGAGTTTGGGGTCGTGCTCTTACTTTACGTGAACCAGGCT
>JAJYPQ010000430.1 GCA_021795255.1 Pseudomonadota bacterium | reverse complement strand
TCGTGGATCTCGTGAGTGAACTTCTGGGGCGGCGCGAGCAATGGTTGCCTATCGTGTTAGGAAGCATGGGACCTGACCCTGTGGCGTCGCGACAGGTGCTCGAGTCGGCGTTTAGGGCGCAGGCCTTGAACACCTTGGAACGCGTTCAGCGCGCCTGCCCCGATGGAGTCTTGATCACGGCCTGTTCTTATCTCGAGGCCGTCACCGAGGACCCTACATGGCATAGCGCCACGCTCCGCGGGCACGATGCCCAGACCCTGGCCCGCTGGCAGGAGCTCGCAAGCCGATTTCTGACCGCGAAAGGTGAGTTTCGAAAGCGCTTAACGGGGTGGCCGCGCGAATGGGGCCCGGTCGCGGAGTTCTGTGCAAAGCTCGAGGCCCTGCCGGAGCTCGCTGAAGCCTTGAAGCAACTCAAGGCGTGGGGTTCCTGTGCCTACAGCGAGGATCAGTGGCAGCGGCTAGCGGCGCTCGTGCGCATTCTTCCCCAGGCGTCGGCCGAGCTCCTACTGGTGTTTGCCCGCCGCCGGACCTGGGATTTCACTGAGGTGGCCTTGCGTGCGCTCCAGACTTTAGGGTCGGGCGATGAGCCAGGCGACGGTGCGCTGCGGCTTGATCGCAGTCTCCGCCATATTTTAGTCGACGAGTTTCAAGATACCTCGGTGCTCCAGTATCGCCTTTTGGAACGGCTGACGGCGGAATGGGTGAGGGGCGAGGATCGCAGCCTCTTTGTGGTGGGCGACCCCATGCAGTCTATTTACAGTTTCCGCAAGGCTGAGGTCAGCCTCTTTGTGCGTGTGGTCCAGGAAGGTTTAGCGGGCTGGCCGCTTCAGCCGCTGACATTGACCGCCAACTTCCGTTCCCAAGACGGTTTGGTAGGGTGGGCGAATGCCTGCTTTGGCGCCATCCTCCCGCGGCACTTCGACCCTCAGGAAGGGGCCGTTCCGCATGTCGCAGCGACCGCCGTCAAGGGTCCTGGCGGGGCCGTCCACGTGCATGCGTTAGACGACGTTGAACTCGCGGCCGAGGCTCAGTATGTGGCAGACCTCGTTACAGAGATCCGTGCGCAGGAGCGCGGTTCACGCTTGGCGATTCTGGTGCGCTCACGGACCCACGGGCATGCCGTTGCCGAGGTTTTGAGGAAGGCCGGTTTGCGGTTTTCGGCGGTCGACCTCTATAGTCTTGCGGGCCGCGCTGTGATCTCGGACCTCTTGGCACTGACTGAGGCCCTGGTGTGGCCCGGGGCCCGACTCAGTGTCCTGAGCTGCCTTAGGGCCCCTTGGTGCGGGCTGGATGTCGCTGATCTGTCCGCGCTCTGCGAGGGCGATGACCGGGACTTAAGAGAGCTCCTGGCAGACGAAGCACGGCTTGGGCTTTTGAGTGCCGAAGGGCGGGCGCGAGCGGCGCGGTTTCGTGACGTATGGGCGGTCTCCTGCGCGACCCGCGCCCAGGCGCCCCTCGTTCGGCGGGTGGAAGAGGCTTGGATCGCACTCGGGGGACCCGCCGGTCTCGACGCCGAGGGCGAATTGGAGGAGGCGGAACTCTTTTTTCAGGTCTTGGCTGAGCTCGAGTGCGCGGCCGAGGTCTCTCTCTGGGGTCTCAGGGAGCGCTTGGAGACGCTCTATGCCCCGCCCGATCCGGACGCCGACGATCTTCAGATCTTGACCATTCATAAGGCCAAGGGGCTTGAGTTCGATGTCGTCATTTGCCCGGGGCTCGGCCGCGACACAGCCTCGGATCGCCGACCCCTATTGCTGGCGCTTGAGGCCCCGGGACCTTATGGGCTGGACCTGTTGCTGGCGCCTTTGAAGGCCGATGGCGAGGATGCTGACGGTCTCTACGACTCCCTATGGGCGAGCCTCGCCCGCAAGCGCCGGCATGAGTGGGCCCGACTGCTTTACGTCGCCTGCACGCGGGCGCGCGCGAGCCTCCACCTGGTGGGCCATAGTGCCCGCAAAGACGGGATCGCGCGTCCACGAGGGCTCTTGCGGATCCTCTGGCCGTTCATCGAGTCCGATTTCGAAAAACCGCGTCTCGTGCACTCGGCCTCTCAGTCAACCCTCGCGGGGACGGCGCGCCCCGCGCGCCGTGTGCCGCAGGCGGCTTGGCCCAAGAGAGCGGGAGTACAGGCCGTGGGGGAGAGGCCTCCGTCCCCGGCGTCGGATCGGCTGGTATTCGATTGGGCCGGTAGCTGTATCCGCACCGTGGGTATAGTGGTACATCAGGTTTTTGCCCAATTGACGCATCAGAGTTTGCCACCACCCGGAGTCGTGCCGGATGCCGTCACGGCACGCGCCGAATCGCTTTTGCGTGCCCACGGTCTGCAGGGACAGGATTGGGACGAGGCTCATCGTCATGTCTCGGAGGCCCTAAGGCTTACGCTCACGGATCCCAAAGGACGGTGGCTGCTCGGGCCGCATGCTGAGGCGGCGAGCGAGTGCGCCTTGAGCGCTTTCATGGAGGACCGCTTGGTCACCGTCCGCGTCGATCGTACCTTTGTGGATAGGGATGGGGTGCGCTGGATCGTCGACTACAAAACCAGTCGGCACGAGGGCTCCGATCTCGCGAGCTTTCTGGACCAGGAAGAGGACCGGTATAGGGAGCAATTGACCCACTATGCCCGTTTCTTCACGAAGCTTGATCCGAGGCCCACGGAGCTTGCGCTCTACTTTCCGTTGTTGTCGGCCTTTCGTCATTGGCGGTACGAGTGTCCGTAAATAAAAAAGCCCCTATCCCTTCGGATAGGGGCTTCGCCATCGTCCTTGATGGGAGTGACGCATCCTGCGACGGTTCCCACTCTATCGCGGCTGTGTGCGCTGCGCTCTCCGACTTAAGTCCCGGCTGTTTTCAACCACCACGTCCTGGCCATTGCTCGCGATCACATGAAAGGCCCCGTAGCGTTGCCATGAATGTTCCGCAGACGCTGGACCCACGATAAACACCCGGTGGCGACGCGCAAGGGCAACGAGCGATTGCCCGGTAATCAGTGTCGTGTTGCGCGGATCGTGCCGAATCCCGTAGTAGAGATCCCCTTGACGGGGATCGAAGACGTAGATCTTTCTGTGTAGGTAAAAGTCGAAAGACGACAGGTCCTCATAGTGGTGCGCCACGAAGACGTAAGAATGGCGTGTGAGGTGGGGCAGGAGTGCTACGGCCAGGTCTTTTGAGGCGTAGCGATTGGGATGCGTCAGCGAAAAGATCAAAAAGAGGACAATAAAACCGCTGAGCGTGCCTATGGCCGAAAATGCCAAGAGGCGCTCGAAATGCGGCCTGTGTTCTTGAAGGGCCGCCAAAAAGAATCCGAGGTACACGAGCGATGCGGCGACGATGTAGGGATGCATGAAGGGGTGAGGGAGGTATGGGCTTACAAGGCCCACGGCGAGACACAGCAAAGCAAACCCCATCAGTAGCCATGGCAGGGAGCGCCCCTTGAGATCGGGCAGGGCCCGGCCGATAAAGAGTGCAAGGGCCGGAAAGGCCGGTAGCACGTAGTACGAAGACGAGGTCTTGGAGATCGTAAAAAACACCACATAGACCCCGGCCCACAGTAGTAGGAAACGATCCAGCCGGTCGTAGGGGCGGCGCCTGATGAAGGCCTCTATCAGAAACGGCGTCCAGGGGAATATCCCGAGCAGGAGGTGCTCGAAATTGTAGTAAAAAGGCGGTCTCCTATAGTCCATGGGCTTAAGGGTTCCGAGGAACCGATCGAAGTGTTCCTGGACGATGTAACGATCGAAGAACCCGGGTACATGCAGCGTCATCCAGACGTGCCACGGCAGGGCGATGGCGAAGAAGACCCCCCAGGCAAGCAGGAATGGGCGCCAGCGGATAGTCTGGCGTTCCCACAGCAGGAACAGCACGACGATAAGTCCCGGTAGGGCGATCCCGATCAAGCCCTTGGTGAGGCACGCAAGGGCGCTGGCGGCTGCCGCAAGCAGTAAGCGCCACGCCTCGTCTGGCTTCTCGATATAGCTGAAAAACGCAAGCAGCGTGACCGTATGAAAGAACGTGAAGGTCATGTCGAACATCGCGAGTTGCGACATGATGTAAAAGCCCACCGAAGAAAACAGGATCAAGGCCGGCCATGCCGGGG
>JAJYPQ010000429.1 GCA_021795255.1 Pseudomonadota bacterium | reverse complement strand
TGTCCTGCCAGCCATGAGCCGCGATTTTGGCGTGGCCAACGGGGCGTTTTTCTTTCTCTCGTCATTCGTCATCTCGTTCGGCCTTGTCAAGGGGATACTCAATTTCGTAGCCGGCGGCTTGTCGGATCGTATCGGTCGCAAACGGGTGTTGCTCTTCGGCTGGCTTGCCGGCATTCCGATTCCGGTCCTCGTCTTTTTTGCGCCCAATTGGTGGTGGATCATCGCCGCTAATGTCTTTCTCGGCATCAACCAGGCCTTCACATGGACTATGACGGTCACAAGCCAGATAGACCTGGCCGACGCGCGTCAGCGCGGGCTCGCAGTCGGTATCAACGAAGCCATGGGATATATAGCGGTGGGTATGGCAGGTCTCGTCACAGGCTATCTAGCGCTTCTGTACGGGCCACGTTGGGCGCTCCTCGGTTTTGGACTTACGGTTATTGCGGCAGCCCTTGTTCTCCTAGTATGGGTACGAGACACGATGGCGTGGGTCCAGGCAGAGCATGCCCAGGGCCGACAGAAACTGGAGACCGTGAACTCGGCCCCAAAAGAGAATCTGAGAAAGACGTTTGTGCGTGTTTCGTTCCAGGATACGACCTACCGGGCCCTGTGTCAGGGCGGCGTCGCAAACAAGATCGCCGATACCTTAGTCTGGGTGCTCTTCCCGATCTTCTTTCGCCTACACGGTCTAGGCGTGGTGCGCATAGGGTGGATTACCGGGATCTATGCCATGGTGTGGGGACTGTCGCAGTTGTGGACAGGCCATCTCGCCGACCGCATCGGGCGTAAACCTCCCATCGTGCTAGGTTTTTCTTTGCTGGCTATGGGTTTGGCAGCGAGCGCCATGGTCGTCGGCTTCGGCGCATGGGTCATCGCCGCCATCGTTATGGGTCTTGGCATGGCGCTCCTTTACCCGAATCTTATCGCCGCCATCTCCGATGTTGCGCCACCGCTTGAGCGGGGCCAAATCCTCGGCACTTATCGGTATTGGCGCGATACGGGCTATGCGATAGGCGGCGTGATCCTCGGTTTGGTGGCGCAGGAGAGCGGCAAGGTCTTGCCGGCAATTTGGTTCACCGCAGCGGCAGTGGCGTTATCGGGCCTGTGGATCGCTCTTGCAGTTAAGGAAACTCACTCCCGCCCCCGTTAAACACCAGGGTATGAGTGATCACGATCTGCCTCGTGGCGTGGCGAGAGGCTCGATGAAGGCCCTTTCGGCCTGGATGAGCGAGGCCGACGAGGTGGTGAGTTTTTAGCGCATGGGTCGGTGAGGGCAAAGAGGTGTTCTTGGCATCCCATTCGTTTTTGCTGTGGCACAGCCCCCCTGTCGGTCCCCGGTGCGCGACCGATGACAACGGCACCATCCGCCGTTTTATCCCGCACAGCAGGACAAGTGCTTTACATCCTGGCTGAAGGTCTGGGCACACAGTCTGAGGCCTTCGACCATGGTGAGGTAGGGGAAAAGCTGGGTCGCGAGGTCCTTTATCGTCAAACCACCGCGGATGGCAAGCGCCACGCTTTGGATCATCTCCCAGGCCTCGGCGGATACGATTTGGGCGCCGAGCAATCGCCCGGACGTCTTTTCGGCAACGAGACGGATAAAGCCCTCGGTGTCGAAGTTCACCAGGGCGCGCGGCACGTTATCGAGCGTGAGTGTCCGGGCCCAGGCGTCGATCCCGCGGCCCTTGGCGGTCGCAACGGACAGGCCTACTGTGGCAACCTGGGGGTCTGTGAATACTACGGTTGGCATGATCGTCAGATCCAGGGCCTGGTCTTCTCCAACCATGTTCGCGGCAGCCCGCGTCCCGGCGCTTGCCGCGACATAAACAAACTGCGGCAAGGTCGTGCAGTCGCCGGCCGCGTAGATGTGCGCCACACTGGTGCGGAGATGGTCGTCTACTATGATATGCCCCGCCGGATCCTGTTGGACGCCGACCGCCTCTAGCCCTAAGGATTCGGTGTTTGGACGCCGGCCGGCGGCGATCAACAGACGGTCGCCGCGCACCTCGCCGTGCGTTGTGGCCACCGTAAAGGTCTCGTGATCGTAAGCCACAGCGGTCGCTTCCGTGTGCGTGTAAACTTTCATGCCATTGGCTTCCAACGCCATCTGCACGCTGGTCCCTATATCAGGTTCTAGGTAGGGCAAGAGCGATGTGCGTGCGAGTAAGGTGACCTGCGATCCCAGACGCAGGAAGGCCTGGGCCAGCTCAAGCGCCACGACCGAGCCTCCGATGACGATAAGATGGTCAGGTCGTTCGGGGCTCGCGAGCGCTTCGGTCGAGGTCCAGTAGGGGCTCGCGGATAAACCAGGGATGGCCGGTATAGAGGCGCTTGCGCCAGTCGCGATGAGGAAGCGATCGGCCCTGACAAGCACAGGTCCTGTTTCCTGGTTGGCCACGAGTAGCGACTGGGCGTCCAGGAACCGCGCCTGCCCGCGCACCAGCCGGATATTGGGGTTACCGTCCAGAATGTCCTGATACTTGGCGCCACGCAATTCCTCTATGCGCCCTTGCTGCTGGCTCGCCAAAAGCGACCAATTGATGATAGGCGGTTGTGGTTTGAGTCCCCTAAATCTCGGATGGGCTTGTTCGTGTGCCGTTTTTGCCGCGCGGATCAGGATCTTTGAAGGTATACACCCGACATTGACGCAGGTACCGCCCAGTATCCCCGATTCGATCATCGTGACCCGCGCCCCGGACTCGACCGTTCGTAGGGCAGCGGCAAAGGCCGCGGAACCACTGCCTATGATCGCGATATGGAGGGCCCCATCCCCCGGGCCTTGAGTTGCTGGACCATCGTTGCAAGTGGTGCTTGCGCCGGCCGCGGCGCTGTAGCCGACTGCTTCTATGGCCGCAAGTATGGCCGGAACGGAACTTGCTCCAAGGGTTTCAATATAGGCGGCACGCTCCGGGTAGGATACGCGTGCCTTGACGCCCGGGAGCCCTTTTAACGCCCGCTCGATTATGGCCGCGCACTGCGTGCCCGTCATACCGGTGATGTCGAAGTGCAGCGGGCCCATAGTCTTAGCCGCCCTTTTTCGCGACTATGAAGCCGGGGTAGCCAGCATCGCGGATCGCGCGCAAAAACGCCGCGGGGCCGGTCTTCGCGGCTATGTATTTGATGGCCACGTCCTGGTCCGACTCGTTGACGCCGACCCCCATGACTCCCGGGAGCCGGATCAGGGACATGTAGACGGCGGTGGCGCACGAATGGTTACTGCAGGTCATGCCCGGGACATGGATATGTACCTCCGACAATCTAAGGGCGGTGGCCTCCACATGAGCCTTGACAGGGGTCGCCAAGGCCGGGCTTATGATCGTGACCAGAAGCGGGACGGCCATGATCGTCATCAGACGTGTTGCGCTTTTCATAATATCTCCTAGGGATGACGGGGCAGGGAGGGAAGGATGAGGTCCGGCAGGACATAGGGCGCCGCCAGTAAGAGCACGACCGCGCCGCTTGCAAGCCATAACCACAGGGCTTGATGACCCGGCGGGCAGTCGCAGGCGTGCGAACGGCGACGCTTCCAGTAACGGTAATGGGCAAGACTCAAAAGGGCGATAGTGGTCCCGGAAAGCCAAGGCCGGATGGGGTCAAGAACCGTCAAATCCGCAACCCAGGCCCCCCCGATACCGAGAACGACCAAAAGCAGGGGGCCTATGCAGCAGAGCGATGCGAGAGCACCCATGAGGACCGCCATCGTGAGCCCTCCGCGCACCGATGTAGGGGCGTCATCTGACACCGGGCGATCGATGCGGTTCATGGATTGAAGTCTCGTTTAGGCATGCCCAGAGCCTACACTCCGTACCTAGGTACGGAGTCAAGTGTCATGACTTCCGGATACATAAGGAGAGCGTCGCCAGGTGCCTGAGGCGCCCACTATGCCGATGTCCAGATTATGCCGACATCGGCATAACACCGAGTACCCGTTTGTGGGCCGCAAGCGGTAGGGCCGCGCCCCTTCGCCTATCCCCTAGCCTACAAAGGGAGGCCCCCGGCTCTGCCGGGGAGGCAGGTAAAGTTTGACAAATAGGGGAGTCCATAGACGAAACTCCCATTCGTGAGCCGCCGGGCTCACGAAGAGGAAATTT
>JAJYPQ010000428.1 GCA_021795255.1 Pseudomonadota bacterium | reverse complement strand
GTGAGACGGGAGCACGCCGGGGCTCGAAGATCCCGACGCACTGGCACCAGCCCCGCTGCTAACGCAAGCCGATAAGGACGCGGCAATGGCCAATGGGAGAAGCAGCTTCTTAAACGCGATCTGTTTTGACTTAACTTGACCTGGCGTAAAACGCATTACGAAATCTCCTTCAAGGAGCGCTTCCGCATAGGCCGTCCCAGGCGCCGGAATCACTTCGTGGATTGAATAAAGGCTGTCCATCGCGAAAACGATGCTGACCGATCGCAAATCGGTCTTATAGCCGTTTCGGACTAGTGCCTATCGGCGCAGGACACACGGCTGAAGACGGTCGATAACCCCGATGAGCGGAGTAAAATTTTTATGGGTGCCGTAGTCTTGAAGGCACGATGGTCCTTATCTCTAGGCGATACTCGTCCTTGTGAAAGCGCCGAATAGCTGAACTCACGGCGCCACCACAACTTGAGAGAGTGGAAAAACGAATGGGCCCTGAATCCCAGACGAGCCGCGGATGTTTCTATCAGCGCGCCTCTCAAGATCATCGAGTGGCGCGGCCGTGGACAGAGCGGTCCTCGTACCCGAGGTCCACTCAGTCGCAGCTCTCCGTCGGCTGGGGGCTTAGCGCTGTGATCACGACCCGTGGCTGCGGCCACTCAAGCCGCGCGGCGCCCACGTCGCCCTTTTTTTAGGTCGTTGCCAGTTCTCGCTCGTGGTGTCGCAGAGACAAAACCTGAAGCTCTCGGACACCGCGAGCCTTAAGTGGGTCTTGGCCGGCCGCGGGCACTCAGCCCACAGCCGGCCGCGCCAAAACACGGGCGCAGCGCACGACCGAGATCGGTATGTCTTCTCGTCTCACCGTGCCCCCGGTATAATTGCGCCATGAGCTTCTTTCAGAGGGCCCCCCTCCAATACGCGACGAGCGCCCATCCCGCACACGCCCTGATCTGGCTCCACGGCCTGGGCGCCGACGGCTCTGATTTCGCGGGCTTTGTCGAGGCCTTGGCGGGTATAACCGGGAGCGGACTCCGCTTTATCTTTCCGCACGCACCTATTCAGTCGGTGACGCTGAATAATGGCGCCACGATGCCCAGCTGGTTCGATCTCTACGGGATGCGCCCGGAAGACCCCCAAGATGAGCTCGGTATTCGCCGTGCCCGCGAGGCGATCTCGGCCCTGATTCACGAGCAACAACAACGCGGTATCCCAAGCGAACGCATCGTACTAGGCGGTTTCTCTCAAGGCGGTGCCCTAGCCTTGTATACCGCCCTGAGTGGTCCTCATCGCCTAGCGGCCGCTGTCGGTCTATCGACCTACTTACCGCTAGCCCCGCGCTTTCCAAGCGAACTGCGCGGTCACAACAAAACCACTCCCGTGTTTCTCGGCCACGGCACCGAAGACCCTACCCTGCCTTATGATTTTGCCCGGCTGTCCCAGGCCGTCTTGACGCAGGCGGGGGTACCGGCCGAACTTCACAGCTACGCCCTCCCGCACAGCGTCAGTACCGAGGAGATTCAAGACCTGCGCCGATTCCTGACGGATGTTTTGGCCGCAACCGGCCTTGGCGTAGACGGCACAAGCGTCTAAGATCGCAGCGATCGCAGCCCCGACCCCAGGATTCCCGCCATGGCCATCATCCCCATTCGACGCGACGACACAGCGGTCAGGGCCGCGCGGCTACCTGCGGAATGGGAGCCGCAATCGGGGGTGATGTTGACATGGCCCCACGCCTTCGGCGACTGGGCGCCCTGCTTGGCCGATGCCGACCACACCTTCGCCTTGATAGGAGCCGCGATCAGCCGCCACGAGCAGCTCCTCATCGCCGCCTATGACCATCACCACAAGGCTCACATTGCGGAGCAGCTTCGCGGGGCCGCCGCCGATCTGACTCGGGTGCGCATCGAGACCATCCCATCGGACGATGTATTTGTTCGCGACCATGGACCGATAGCGGTTGAATCGTCCCAAGGGCTCGTTCTACTCGACTTTCGTTTCAACGGCTGGGGCGGGAAGTATGCGCACAGCCACGACAACGACGTCAGCGCCGGCTGGCGCGATCACGGGGCGTTCGGGGTCACGGCGTTTGAGACAATGGATCTGGTTTTAGAAGGGGGCAGCATAGAATCCGACGGTCAAGGCACGCTGCTTTTGACCGCAAGCTGCCTCTTATCGCCGTCCCGTAACCCCAAACTGACGCGTCCGGAGCTCGAGCAAACCCTAAAGCGGACCTTAGGATGTGATCGCCTTCTCTGGCTTCAACACGGGTATCTGGCGGGTGACGATACCGATGGCCACATCGATACCTTGGCCCGCTTTTGTGACCCAGACACGATCGTCTACTGCGCCTGCCCGTCTCCCGACGATGAACACTACCAGGAGCTGAAGGCCATGGAGGCCGAGCTGCAAAGCCTTGTGACCCGCGACGGCCGTCCCTATCGGCTCATCCCGCTGCCCTGGCCGTCGGCCAAGCTCGACGCCAAGGGCGAGCGCATGCCGGCGACCTATGCCAATTTTCTTATCCTCAACGGCGCCGTCCTGGTACCCACCTATGACGACCGTAGGGATCCCGAGGCACTAGCGACCCTCGCGCGCTGCTTCCCAGACCGTGAAATAGTCGGCATACCGTGTCTTGCGCTTATCGCCCAGCATGGAAGCCTTCATTGCGCCACCATGCAATTACCGCGCGGAGTGCTCCCATGACGCTCACCGTAGCCTTGATTCAACACACCGGTTTAGGGCCATCCGCGGAGATCTTCACTCGCCTAGAGGCCGACCTACGCCGCGCGCAAGCCGGTGGCGCGAAGCTCGCCCTCCTGCAGGAACTGCATAGTGGGCCGTACTTCTGCCAAACCGAGGACCAAGCGCCCTTTGCCAGCGCGGAATCCATTCCCGGCCCTACTACCGATTGGCTTTCGCGCTTGGCCGCCGAGCTTGCGCTTGTGATCGTAGGTTCCGTCTTTGAGCGCCGCGCGCCCGGGCTCTATCACAATACCGCGGTGGTGTTCGAGCAAGACGGCCGGCTGGTCGGTCGGTACCGGAAGATGCATATTCCAGACGATCCCGGCTTTTATGAAAAATATTATTTTACCCCGGGCGATGGGGGCTTTGCGCCGATCAAAACCAGCGTCGGACGCTTAGGCGTTATGGTGTGCTGGGATCAATGGTATCCGGAGGCGGCCCGGCTCATGACGCTCGCCGGCGCCGATATGTTGCTCTATCCCACCGCCATCGGCTTCGACCCGCGCGACGAGACATCCGAGCAACAGCGTCAAAAAGAGGCTTGGGAGCTCGTACAACGTGGGCACGCCGTCGCCAACGGTATCCCGATCCTGACCAGCAACCGCTGCGGTGTGGAGCCCGACCCCAGCGGTGTTACGGCCGGCATCGCCTTCTGGGGAGGGAGCTTTGTCTGTGGTCCGCAAGGAGAGTGGCTGGCGCGCGCGGGTCGCGACCCGGAAGTCCTTTTGGCCGAGATCGACCTAACGCGCGCCGAGACCGTACGCCAGATCTGGCCATTCCTTCGCGACCGCCGCATCGACGCCTACGCAGACCTCATTAAGCGTTATCGCGATTGATGACCAAAAGCTTAAGCGCCGCAAGCGCCGTCCTTCTCGACCGCATCATGAGAGAAACAGCGGCGGCCGACACCCTCATGGATCGCTTCTTTCGCAGCGAACCTAAGCTCGGATCTAAGGACCGCGGCTTCATCGCTGAGACAGTATACGGCTGCTTGCGACATTATCGACTACTCTCGGCTCTCGCCGAGGGGACCGAACCGTCGCTGATTGTGGCGGCATTTTTGGTGCTCCACGGCGGCTATCATGCTCGGCAATTGCAGGAGCTGGGCCGCGTGCGCGCCGAGGCCTTGGTCGCGGCCGCCCATGCACCCCATCCGACCTGGTCCTTTGGTATCACAGCGAGCCTGCCCGACTGGCTCGCCGATCGATTCGAGAACTCCCTCTCGGAGTCCGAGGCCCATGCGCTCGGCGCCGCACTCCTCAAATCCGCGCCCCTGGATATCCGCGTCAACACCCTAAAGACCGAGCGTGAGGCCTTATGTGCCACCCTGCTCGCGGCCGGCCACGACCTTACGCCTACGCCGCTTTCACCCGTTGGGCTGCGCCGGACCTTACGCGCGCCGCT
>JAJYPQ010000427.1 GCA_021795255.1 Pseudomonadota bacterium | reverse complement strand
TGAGCCAGCCCATGACGACATACAGAATCACCGAGAGTCGCCGCGATTTTTGGGGAATGAACTCCTGAACGATGCCGGTGATCGCGAGACCCCAGAGGATGCCAAACAGCGACCAACCCCATGGACCTCTCAAAGGCCCTAGCACGAAGGGCGTGTACGTGCCGGCGATCAGGAGGTAGATGGCGACGTGGTCTAGTCGCTGGAAGACGGCCCGCGCCCGCCCGCCGAGCCCATGGTAGAGGCCAGACATCGCATACAGGAATATGAGCGTGAGCCCGTAGATGCTGAAGCTCACGATCCGCCACGGGTCCGCCCGTAGCGCCGCGAACACGATCAAAACGACGGTCCCCACGAGTGCGAGCGCTCCGCCGACGATGTGGCTTATGCTATTGAACAGTTCCTCGCGACGCATGCGAAACTCCAAGTTCGAGGGGCATCGTGGCGTTTACCGAAGCTCGCGATGTCTATCAAAAAGAAACCCCCCGCTCCACGACTATCCGGCAAGATTCCTTCCCAACCGATCCTAAAGCGCGTCGGCCCTAGATACAAATATCCCAACGCATCCTACCGTTGCGCATTCCCTTGCCCCGAAACTGCGCGATGCAGCGCTGCCGCTATTAACCCAAGACCATCCGCGGCCAAAATTACGATGTCAATCTGTCCTTGCCTCGCCTCGCACTCCGCCCGTGGTAAGCGCTCACCCAGGCAGCCGCAGTCGATCTCATGTTCCCGGGTTCCCGAGTCGCACCGTGCTAAGAGCGCGCATGCGAACCCAGGTTCCCGCCCGGTCTTGTCGCACCATGTTGCCACCGACGACCTTCAATAGAGGTAGCCCCACAACCGTCTCTCTGGTGTGAGCCGGGCTACGGCGTCTCAGGCCATGTAACGAGCTACAGGACCCCATCGTCCCGCCCGCGTGCTCGACGCTCCCACAGTCCTGGGCCTAATGCAACTCGACCGCCGGCACTTCTCACTATTGCTTTATCGTACGAATCCTTGCCTTCGCCCCCCGCGCGTCTAAACTTCTGGCAAGTAAGCAAGTCTCCGAGAAAAAGACTATGCGTCTACCACCTTCTGTGTCGCCAAGCTCCGCTATCGCCTTGTGGCGCCCAAGCACGAAAACCTGGTTTGTGATCTATGATTTGAAGGGGGTTTCGTGGCCCGGGAGCACGGCTGCCCCTAAACGGGAGGGAGCATCGTAATGCCAAATGACGTTGCTCAATATTACCTTTCTTTAAAGCGTTATACATCTCTGGCGTGTCGGGTCATATCGGATTGCAAGGCCGCGATAATAGCATTCATAACCATCATTACCGTAGGACTCGAAGTTCTTATCATAACGAGCTTTTACTCCTACCATCATGCTCCCCAATTAATACCGGTTGCCTTAGGGCGCGTGTCCATCCGTCTCATATCGATCTTGCTCTTTTTTCTACTGATGGGGGTCATCATCCCATACGGAGCAAGCTTCCTCGCTGGTTTGGCATACTCGGGTTTTCTCGGCCCTGTCGCCCACAAGGATGGCGATGACGCACGACAGAAGGGAACATCGGCCGCCGCATTAGTCGTCACTTGTATTCTTTGGGTTCTCGGGGCCCTCGCGGTAGCCTGTGGGCTCCCCTACGCTGCCAATTCAAAAGTGTGGACGTGGGGCTTATTCTTTTACCTGCCAGCGTTCTTGTGGATCCCGACATCTTTGATTCTGGCGTTACGCGCGCGAAGCGATGGCGCGACGCGGAAATGGGGTTGGCTGGCAGTTGTGATCCTAACAGGAGCCTTTATTGTATTGCTGCCGATCAATATTATCGGAGTGTATCTCAGCGTCATAACGCATCGTTACCTCGGTTCAGGCGTGCCGTATGACCTACGTGCTAAGCTGGCGATAGGCGCTCTTTTTATCCTGGCATACACCCTCCCAAACGGGCTTTTCGTCATCAGCGCCCTCAAGGCGAGGTGGGGCGGGGATGCCGTTAAAGGGTTTCTTGTGTTCGCGCTGCTCACATATATTGGAGTGATTGGTTTGCTGGCTATTCTGCCGCAAGGATCCGTCTCCGGTCTCATGTGGCGGGCAAGCGGCTACGGCGGATATCACGCGACTTACACCAAGCCGGGGCAAAAGCCACGGCCGGCTTACGTGCTCCTAGAAGCCGGCAGGGACGTTTATATTAGCATGGGAACGAGAAGGGGGGCGCAGACCAAAAATACCAAGGGGCCTATAAAACACGAGCAGAAAAAACCGGAATGGCCAATAGTGAAACGGGTGCCGTTCAATGACGTTACCCTGACAGACTCCCCGTGATAGACCCTCCTCGTCCGAGTTGTTCGTGGCGCTACGGGCAGATGCGGGCTGCACCGCCTCCTTCGGCCTTGGTGCGGGCCACCAAGCCCTTCCCGCGGGCTGAAGGGGGGCGGAGAACACGTGACTGTTTGAGCCCAATTCGATCACGACCGGCGGCAGTGCGCCGATCCCGCAGCCTGCGCCAAGTAGGGGTGCTGCGGCAAGATCCGGCTATCGTCGCTGCGGCGGGCTGGATGAATCACGCCAACGATTCGCGCTTTATGCGAAAGAGGCCTATTCCCTACCCGCGACCTGAAGCACCCTTGCTGAAGCTTTCAGCGATGGCTTGGGTGAGCTGACTTAGGAGCGGTTTGGCGGCCTCGATGAGCAAAGCGCTGAAGCCCGGCCCGTCAGCGAGCTTCACGCCGGCCCAATAAGCGGGGTCGCGCGGCGGCTGCTGTTCCATTTCGTCGCGCCGCCCCTGGAGGTAGGCGCCCTCGAGCTCCCGGGTCAAGGCGCTCGTGCGATGGGTCCGGGGACCGTGCAGACGGCGGCCAAGCAATAGGCCCACGCCCACGCTCAGGCCGACGGTCGCAAGCGGGTGTTCGCGGGCCCACCGCATCGGGAATCTGATCTGACGCTCGAATTGTTCCACCACCCCTCCGACTCGTGCGCCCAAAGCGTCAAGCGTGTCGGCAAGATCGCGCCGGTGCCGCTCGGCCTCCAGCCGCGCCTCTTCCGAGGAATACACCTCGACTACCTCGTCGCTCATGCGGACCCCTTTGTCTCAAAGTTTTTTCCACTCTTCCTTGAGGAACGCCTTGTCAGCCTGGATCTCAGACCGCGTATTCTTGAGATGTGCGTCTTGCCGGATGCGCTTGGCGTGCCGCATCGCCATGCCCCCGCCGATACCCGTGAAGAGCACGCCTATGATAAGTGCGCTCGCCCAGAAGCTCACCATGGAGGAGGCGGTTCCCGCCAACAGATCCGCAAGCCCTATGATAAGAAAGGCAAGTAGACTGAAGAGGCCGAGTAAGGCTACGGCGCTATAGGCAGCGGCTTTCATGGCGTCGGCTATGATCGCGCGGGTGCTCTCCTCGATCTCGAGTTTGATGACGTTGGCTTCGCTGCGGATGATGGCGAAGGCCTCGTCGGCGGCATGGCGAAGCAGGTCTTTCAGCGACAGGCCGTCCGTCGCCGGCGGCGGACGCACGGTCTCGGGATTCCGCGGGGCGGCCATCGCGCGCCTACCGCTGGATGAGCTTGCCGAGAATGACGCCCGCCGCGAATCCGATGGCGATGCTCGCGCCTGGATGTTCCCGGATGCGCCGTTCGAGGTCACGGCGCATGGCCTCGACGTTGTGCTCGGATACGTACGCGCTCACCTTTCGGATCAGGCTCAGCGCCTCCTCGGCATAGCGGTTGGCGTGGGCCGTCGCATGCTCGGCATGATCTTCGGTAGAGACTGGTTCGGCGACACCCATGGCGGCCTCCGCTTACGGTTTCCGCAAGGGTAGATCACCAAGGGGACTCAGGAACATCGGACCTTCAGCTCGGCTCAGCCGTAACTTATGAAATGCGCCAAGGGCGCGGGGAGCAGGGCGGCCGCGCGGACCCAGGCGAGCCCGATCATTTCGTGGAAGATTACGGCGGTCAGGGCGAGGGCGTGGGCGTTTGGGAGGTAGGCCAGGATGGTCGCATCGCGCCGTGAACGCGTCACGAAGTCGGTCGGGGCGGGTACGACCTTGAAGCCCGCGCGGCGGAAGAGCGCCACGGCGCGCGGCATGTGCCAGGCCTGCGTCACGAGGAAGATGGTGTGGATCTCCTGGGAGTGCAGGATCGCCCAGGAATACTCCGCGTTTTGC
>JAJYPQ010000426.1 GCA_021795255.1 Pseudomonadota bacterium | reverse complement strand
ATTACGCGGGATGATCTTCTCGACCAGCCCACCCATGATCTCAAGACCCAGCGACAAGGGAATGACGTCCAACAGCAACATGTCGGCAGCGCCGGCATTGCCGATCAAAAGGTCGGCCTGGCGCGCGGCCCCGACCGCCACCACTTGATCGGGGTCGATGTCGTGTAAGGGCGCCCTGCGGAAAAATCCCTCCACCCGTTCGCGCAGCCGCGGGGTCCTAGTGGCCCCTCCGACCAAGACCACCTCGTTAATGTCGGCCACTTTCACGCCGGCGTCCTTCAAGACGCGCCGACAAGGGATCAGGGTGCGCTCAATCAAGGGGTCGATAAGGCCCTCAAGTGTTTCGCGGGTCAAAGACCCGCGAAACACGCCGGGGACGTCGATCGTGGTTTCGGTCTCGACACTCAAACGTTCGCGTGCGTGGCGCGCCGCGTGCAAGAGGCTACGGGTCTGCGAAGGCGAGGTCGCGCGCGCGCCTGCGTCTACCCAGTGCCGCACGACCGCCGCGTCCATATCGTCCCCTCCCAAAAGGGCATCGCCACCGGTCGCCAAGACCTCAAAAACCCCTTGCGACAGCCGCAAGAGCGAGACATCGAAGGTGCCGCCCCCGAGATCATAGACGCAGTAGAGCCCCTCGGGGTTGCGGTCGAGCCCATAGGCGACCGCAGCCGCGGTCGGTTCATTCAAGAGCCGCAGAACCGAAAGCCCGGCCAAACGCGCGGCGTCTTTGGTCGCCTGGCGCTGTGGTTCATCAAAGTAGGCGGGGACCGTGATGACGACCCCACCCAGTTCCCCGCCCAAATTCCCTTCGGCGCGCGCTTTCAGGGCGCGCAGGATATGCGCCGAGACCTCTACCGGGGTCTTTTCCCCAGCCACCGTCCGTAGGCGCACCGGGCCCTCCTCTTCGCTACTGAGCTCATAGGGGCTTGCGTCGATCTCGGCGCGGCCCCGGCCCATGAGCCGTTTCACCGAGGCGATGGTGTTGAGAGGATCCGAGACCTCGGCTGCGAGCGCGTCTTGTCCCACAGTCGTTGTGCCATCGGCATGGAAACGAACGACGGAAGGTAGAAGAATGCGGCCTTCGGCGTCGCCGAGCACCTGTACCTTACCATCACGGACCGTCGCTATGAGGGAATTGGTGGTACCAAGGTCGATGCCCGCCGCCCGCCGCCGTTCGTGCGGAAGCGGCGACTGCCCGGGCTCGCTGATTTGCAGTAAGGCCATGTTAGGACACTCCGGCTTGTGCTTCGTCGAGTTCCTCTGCAAACCGCCGGAGGAACTGCAGCTCGCGAACCAGTTGCCGTGCCTCCGCAAGGCCCGCCGCAGCGTCTTGCGCCAAGGCGCGACCTAAGGCCTGTTCTTTGCGCGCCCGGGAAGCCGCGACCTCGGCGACCAGACCATCGACAAGCGCGGCATCGCCCTGGCTCTCTTCCAGGCGCTCGCGCCAAGCCATCTGGTCTTGGAGAAAGCTTGCATCCATGACGGTATCCGTCTCCTCATCGGTCGAGACACCGTTCAATTTCAGGAAATAACGCGCACGATCTATGGGGTCGCGCAAGACCTTCACCCCGTCGTTCAGATCCGCGCTCATCTCGACTGCGAGCCTGCGCTCCTGGCTCGAACCCTGCGCGAATCGATCGGGATGCCAGATCCGAATCAACTCGCGGTGGCGGCGCGCGAGGTCTTCCCGGTCGATATCAAAGCGGACAGGAAGGCCAAACAATTCGAAGTAATTTCGTGCCATGCGGTGCCCTCGTACTATACGCTGAAGCTTTCACCGCAACCGCAGGACTCCTTCTGATTCGGATTATTGAAGCGGAACCCTTCGTTCAAGCCCTCGCGTGTATAGTCCAACTCCGTTCCTTCGAGGTACACGAGGCTCTTTGGGTCCACGAGGACCTTCACACCGTAACTTTCGTAGACATGGTCATCGGCCCCTATCTGGTCTGCGTATTCGAGGACATAGGCCATCCCCGAACAGCCGCTCGTGCGTACCCCAAGCCTCAGGCCCGCTCCCCGGCCGCGCTTCTCAAGCGAACGACGCACGTGCCGTGCCGCGTTCTCGGTCAATGTCACAGCCATGTCATTTCGCTCCTTTACGCCGCGTCCGCACTGTCGTCCTTGCCGGTCTTCTTACGGTAATCCGCGATAGCGGCCTTGATGGCGTCCTCGGCCAACACCGAGCAGTGGATCTTGACGGGAGGCAGCGCCAATTCCTCGGCAATGTCGGTGTTTTTGATAGCACCAGCCTCTTCCAGGGTCTTACCCTTGACCCATTCCGTCAGGAGCGAACTTGAGGCGATCGCACTTCCACACCCGTAGGTCTTAAAGCGCGCCTCCTCGATAACGCCCTCGCTATTCACGCGAATCTGCAGCTTCATCACATCCCCGCACGCCGGGGCGCCGACCATGCCGGTACCGACCGTGGGATCGCCCTTATCGAACGAGCCGACGTTCCGCGGATTTTCATAATGATCCAAAACCTTAGTCCCATATGCCATGTCGTTCTCCTTCCGATATCACAGATTCAATGAGCGGCCCACTGCACCGAATTGAGATCGATGCCATCCTTATACATCTCCCATAGCGGGGAAAGCTCCCGCAAACGCCCGATCTTTTCGTGCAATAGCCGAACCGTATATTCGACGTCCTCGGCGGTCGTGAAACGCCCGAGAGTGAATCGGATCGAACTATGCGCCAGCTCGTCGTTCCGGCCCAAGGCCCGCAAGACATAAGACGGTTCGAGGCTCGCCGATGTGCACGCCGAGCCCGACGACACCGCCAGCTCCTTCAGGGCCATGATGAGCGATTCCCCCTCGACAAAATTAAAGCTGATATTCAGGTTACCCGGGATCCTGTGTTCCAGATCCCCGTTTACGTACACCTCTTCAATATCCGAAAGCCCGCGCAAAAGCTGGTCGCGCAGGCCGCTTAAGCGCTTGGCCTCCGAAATCATCTCTTCGCGCGCCAAACGAAACGCCTCTCCCATACCCACGATCTGATGGGTCGCAAGGGTGCCAGAGCGCATGCCACGCTCATGCCCCCCGCCGTGCATTTGCGCCTCAAGACGCACCCGCGGTTTGCGCCGCACATACAAAGCCCCTATGCCTTTCGGGCCGTAGACCTTGTGCGCGCTCAAAGACAGGAGATCCACGCCGAGCGCCGCGACATCCACCTCGATCTTCCCAGCGCTCTGGGCCGCGTCCGAATGGAAAATAATACCCCGCGGGCGCAGTATCCTACCGATCGCCGCCAGATCCTGGATCACGCCGATCTCGTTATTCACATGCATCACAGACACCAGAATCGTGTCTGGACGTAGCGCCGCCTCGAGCTTTGCCAAATCCACGAGACCGTTGGGCTCGGGATCCAGATAGGTCACCGAAAATCCCTCGCGTTCGAGCTGGCGAGCGGTATCCAAGACCGCCTTGTGCTCGGTTTTTACCGTCACGATGTGCCGCCCCTTGTTCTGATAAAAGTGGGCCGCACCCTTTAATGCGAGGTTATCCGACTCCGTCGCGCCCGACGTCCAGACGATCTCCTTGGGGTCTGCATGAATCAGTGCCGCCACATCGGCGCGCGCCTGTTCGACCGCCTTTTCCGCCTGCCAACCGAAGGCATGGGAACGCGACGCCGGGTTGCCAAACTCGCCGTCCATGGTTAGATATCGACACATGGTCTCCGCAACCCTCGGATCAACCGGGGTCGTGGCAGAGTAATCAAGGTAAATCGGCTTTCTCATTTCGGCTCCCATCAGACCCAAGTATTAGGCACATCGACAGCGATGGGAGGACGCTTCGCCTGCCGCAACACCACCTCCTGTACCCCCGGCTGGCTTACGAGATCGGCAAGCGTAATCCCGTCCAAAAATTCATAGATCCTGTGGCTCAGTTCCGTCCACAAATGGTGTGTGAGACAGCGCTCCTCGCCCTGGCAATTCTCCTCTCCCCCACACCGGGTCGCGTCGATATTCTCATTGATGGCGACCACGATCTGGGCGACCGAGATCCCCGCAGCCGGCACCGCGAGGCTATACCCGCCCCCGGGACCGCGGACACTGGCGACCAAACCCTTGCGGCGCAACTTGGCGAACAACTGTTCCAGATAGGACAGCGAAATCCCCTGTCTCGATGCGATATCGGCCAACGC
>JAJYPQ010000425.1 GCA_021795255.1 Pseudomonadota bacterium | reverse complement strand
GCTCGTTGTACGCCGGAATAACGACCGCCACGCGCGGGAGCCCAGACCGCCATCGATGACGCCGCCCCTCGCCCTTGAGACGCGCACTGAGCCACAGCAAGATCGGGTAGCCGATATAGGTGTAGCAGACGAACATCGATGAGACGAAAAACACGACGATCATAAGGACTCCAATACCCGTCTATATAGCGTCTCGAAGCGCTCCACGCGCTTTTCAGGGGAAAACCGTGGATAAAGCGCCGAGCGCGCCTTAACGCCCATGCGCACCGCCTTCTCCCGATCCCCCATAAGCGCCGCGATCGCGCGCGCCATGGCCATGGCATCGCCCGGACGCACGAGAAGCCCAGACACCCCGTGGACCAGCATTTCCGGGACCGCACCGACGCTGGTCGAGACTATAGGGAGCTGCCACTGCATAGCCTCCAAAATCACGTTCGGCATGCCCTCCTTAAACGATGGCAGGACCAACATATCAAGGCTTGCGTAGATCTCGCCTGTGTTCCTGACGTGACCCAAAAAGCGCACGTGCGACCCGATGCCGGAGGTTTGCGCCTTCTCGATGAGGAACTCGCGCTCGGGCCCGTCACCCACGAAGACGATCGTGAAGACAGCCCCCTGACGGAGAAGCCGGCCTGCGGCCTCGATCAAAAGCGCCTGACCCTTCTCGCGACTCAAACGCCCGATACAGCCGATCACGCAGCCCCTGGCGGCCCACTTCTGGCGCAAGCCCCCGGTCCGTACGAGCGCCGTCTGCGGCACCGACTCGACTGCGTTCTCAATGATGGCAAGCTTAGTCCTATGACGGGGAGCGACGGTCCTATCGGCGAGCTCGCGGGAGACCGACACGATGGCGTCGGCCCCCTGCGTCAAGGCCTTATTGAGGCGATGATAAAACCGCATTTTAAGATTCTCCTCCGTCGTTCCATGATGAAAGGCGATCCACGGACGACCGGTAAGCCACTTTAATGCGGCCCCAAACACCGCTTCTTTGTAACCGTGGGTCTGCAAAAGGCTCCCGGGAGGTTCGAGGAGGCCGCGCAATACCGTAATCGGCGTGGGATCCCAGTGGAACCTCTGCGTCAACACCACAACTCGGATGTCGCGTTCGCGACAGGCTTGCAAAAACGGTGACGGCCGCTCGCCGACATTCGCGAACGTACAAAGCACGATCTCGAAGTGGCCGCGGCGGTTCAGTTCCGGTATCACCTGAAGAAGGCCCTTGGCGGGCCCCCCTACGATGCGCGTCGATATCAGCACCACGATGCGCGGCAAGGAGCCGATACGCGGATAGTGAGCAAACAGGGGCACGCTCATCCTACACCGTAGCCGATCGCGCATGTCGGGGCTTCCCGCTGGAGCGCGACAAGACCCGTGCCGGGTTACCGCCGACGATGCTATTGGGGGGGACGTCCTCCACCACCACGGCCCCGGCAGCGACAATGGCGTTTTCTCCGATCGTCACCCCCTTCAGAATAATCGCGCCCATGCAGATCCAGGCGGTATTGCCGATCACGATCGGACGACTGCTTGCGATATCGGCCGGCTCACCGGCGCGGCGCGCTACGGGGTCTGTGGGATGGTTGTCGTAGGCAAACAGCGTCACCCGGTTTGCGATCAGCACGTCCGACCCGATCACGACATCGGCGCCCACCGAGACCGAGAAATAGGAGCCGCAGTGACTCCGGTCGCCGATGATCAATCGCGGCCTGTCGAACACCTTGGCGCCGACCAAAGTCGAGGTCCCGTGCATCACGACGTCCTCTCCGATCTCGACTTCGAGCCCACCCCAGATCGATGGGATACCGTCGAATAGGCAGAGCCCGCGGCCGCAGGAGCGGCACTGTCTGCGAAAGAGCGGCTCGTCGTAAAACTTCCGCCGAAGCCATCCGCCCGCATGCCTACGAAGCGCCCTCTCTTTCGCCAAAATGTCGTAAATAATTGGCAAAGCCGGGACGTTCACCCTCTGCATACCCTTGTAGCCGCGATAGATGGCATCCGCGAGCCGTCCTTCGCGCTTACGCACCCTGTCCAGATATGACATCTTTTTCCCTCGCAAGCATGTAGGTATAAACACGGTCTGAAGAAATAATGATGGCTACGAGAATGTACAAAATGACCGCATAGGCCTCGGATAAGAACGAGGCGGTCACGAAATATCCAAATAGCGCCAACACCGCCGAAAGCCCGATAGTCGACATGTCCGGAAGGTTCTTTTGCCTGCGAATCTTGTTGGCGGTCTGCATGCCACGCTTTAAGAGCGTCAGAAATATAAGGCCGCCCAATAGGCCGAGCTCAGCTGTGGCCTCAAGCAGGGCGTTGTGGGCGTCCATCCACCGTTCGCCGATCACGTCCTCGACCAAATGGCCCTCGGCAATGGGGAAATTGCGCATGCCGACCCCGAGCGGATGGGTCTCGACGATCTTCAAACCGCGCTTCCATATCGCGATGCGCCCGGTGCGGGCGGTCAAGTTATAGTCGTTCTGGATATGAACGAGGGTATTGATCGTATGATGGACCCGGGGCGGCCCGAAGGCGTAGACGCCAACCGCGAAGACCATAGCGCCGATGATCGCAAGCGCCGTGCGGTTTCCGAAGCGAAAGTACATAAAGAGCGTCAGGACCAAGGACACGCCCAGGTAGCTTCCGCGCGAGACGCTCATGAAGATCGCGTATACCATCATGATGCCGGCGGCCCATTTGAGGATCCTGCCGATCCCGGCGGTGGGCAGGCCCAACAATAGGCCAAAAGCGATGACCGAGGTCATGGCGATCTCGTTTTTCCCGAGATTCACAAGCGTGATCTTATGGATGCCGTAATACAGAAGAACGGCGTCGAGAATGAGGGTGTTTATGACCACAGTCCATAAGAGCCGCCGAAGGTCTTTGGGGGTCCTGGTCGTCACGATCAGCAAGACCACGAGCACCATGTCCTTTAAGTAGTTACCGAACAGGAAGCGCGCGCTACCGCCCGGCCACACCGCGAGCGGGATCGTAACGAGGCCCATGAAAAAAAGCCCGAGATAGGGGCGCATGACTCGATGCCCGAACACGCCTTCTTTCCATCCGCCACCCTCAAAGAGCAGGGCTAACACCGATAGCCCCACCAACACCTTCCCGATCTCGAAATGGCCGAGATGCGGAAGGTTCCCGACCTTTGCCAAAAACACGAACATCGAGGCGAGAGTCAATCGATTGGCAAGCGGCGTCTCGACGATGCGCGTTCCGCTCCAAGGCCTAGAACCGCTGGGCCCCTGTGTCCTCATCCTTGCCGTCTGTGGCATCAACATTCCATGTCCCTCCGTAGATTTCCTTTCAGGTCCGCCGCGCGGCTAGTCGCCATGATCGCGGCGCCGTCCAAAGGCGCAGGGCGGCGCCCGCGATCAAGTAAGCAATGCCCATAAACCAGGGCGCGATGGTAAAAAATGCTAAGGCCGCGAGATAGGCCACACCGGCCCTTATCAAAAGGCTGGCCGGCAAGGCATCGACCCCGCGACGCTTCATATCGAAGCGCTGGACGAACGCGAGAACGCCCCAGCGTAAAACGATGGCCCACGCGACCCCTATCAGGCCAAAGCTATGCGCCAACAAAAGCACCACGGCCGCGTACGCCAACAGGGCCGCGATTTGGGCGCGCATATTGCTTCCCGCCGAGCCCTGGGCCACGGCAAGGCTCGAGTGCACAAGCTCGACCGCCTTTATGAGTATCACCGTAGTCAGGACCGCAAACACCGGAAAGGCGAGGGTAAAGTTGCGATTGAGGAGCTGCGGTATCACCCACGGCATAACGGCCGCCGCCGTAAGGCCCATGAGCGGAAGCACCGCCAAGTTCAGACGAACGATTTCGGGCGCCTTCGCATGTCCGTGGCCGTCGTTCAATTGCGAGAAATGCGACAGCAAAACGCGCGACAACATATGGACGGGCTTATTGAGGACGTTAAACAAAGTCAGGGCCATCACATAGATACCAAGGCTCGGGAGGCCAAGGACGTGCCCTATGACGAGCCGATCGGCGAGCTCGCCTATCGCGAACACCGACGAACCGAGGAATACCGGCAACGCGGTCCGCCAGAAGGCCCGCCTCCAGGCGCCCGGCCATTTTAGGCGCAGACGCCTTTGGCGAAGGCCGTAGGCTATGACCACGAGGGCAGTCGTGTAG
>JAJYPQ010000424.1 GCA_021795255.1 Pseudomonadota bacterium | reverse complement strand
GGAAGTGGCGGCCGAGTTTAGCCGTCCCGAGGTATTGGCTATTCTGCGAGAGTATTACGCGAACCTCAAAGACGACGAAAAGGTGGAAGTCAAACTGAGCGGCCATTCGGCCAAATAGCTCGGCCCGACATTTGCTGAGAGGCGCTCTAAGGTGAAGCATGCCAACAGAAGCGGTATTTGGTAACCAACAGGGCGTGGAATAAACGGTCGATATCCTCCTTTACCGGGGGCGGTATGGCGGCCTGCGGTGCAGCGTTTGCAATCATGCGCTGGATCGAAGGCGCCGGCCTTAAGTTGAAATTGGTCGACAAGGCCGCCCTGGACCACTCCGGCGCCGTGGTCCAGGGCTTGTCCGCCACCAATACTTGCACAGCCGGCCAGGATCCCTGTCCGGCTTTGTCCGTATGGTCACGAACGACCTTATAGGCATTACCCGCGACGATCTCCCGTACGATGTCGGCCGTCACGTCGATGATTCTGTTCACCTGGTTCTCGCTCTTTAAAGCCATAAACGCTTTTGGCGAAATCTATATGGACCGGAACAAGAAGATGCTGAAGCAGTATCCTCCCCTGATCTTGTGCATGTACCTGCCAGCCGCTTGCGCACCCACTTGATGCGGCACGAAATCAAAGAGGGCCGGGGCCCGATCTACATGGACACCCCGACCATGCTGGCGAAGCTCGCCGAAACCATGATCCTGAAAGACATCAAGCACCTCGAGTCGAGGCCTGGGAAGACTTTCTCGACATGCGTATCGGTCAGGCTGGCGTTTGGACCGACGAGAACATTGAGCGAGAGAAAAAAGGCTTTCCGAGCTGATGTGATGCCGCCCGAATCCTACCTCTTGGGCTCCCATTCGGGTCGCTCGGGCATTTGGGTCCGCGGACCGGAAGACCTTGGCGCGCCGGACGACTGGCATTGGGGTTACCGCTCGATGACCCTGGTACAGAGCCTCTTCACGGCGGTCATGGCGTGGGCGCCTCCGGCCGCAAGTTCTCCTCCGGCTCGCATGCCGAAGGTCCTTGGCCACGAAGGGCGTGGTGAAATCCACGCTCGACAATAAGGACCGCGTGCCGGAACTCGATGCCCAGGTGAACGAGCTGGTGGAAGAGATCTATTGTCCTGCGCACACTTTCCTGCAACACAAGAACTCCAGCACCGCGATCGACAGCAGCGCCAACTACATCACGCCCAAGATGTTGGATGTGGCTGAGAATAAACGTGAGATACGGAAGAAAGACGCATTGAACATGCGCGCGAAGGACCTTCACGAGTGCCCCGCGCCGGAGAACACTACCATCGCGTGCTGGCGGGCGAGGCCCATATGAAGCCTATTCGATTTTGCGACGAATCGCGCCATCCGGGCTTTTACTACCAGATGGACTTCAACGTCGTGGACGGAAAGAACGGGGGCGCTTCGTGAAATCGATCTACGGCCGCAAGGCCAAGAAGTCGAATGCTTTCAAACGACCGCACGTCGACCCCGCTTCCAAACCGACGGCGCCTAAACGCCTTACATGCGAACGGGACAGGTATGTGATGGGGGGTCCTGCACGGGCCCCGTGTTTTTGTCTATCACTTCCCTATTCCGTTAGCAACCCGTGAGTTTAGACCTCTCGAACTCTTTGTCGTCAAATCCCATTCGGCCCCGTTACCTTAAACCCCGACGGCGTCTTCCTGTTCTCCTGTCGTCGTAGGATCGCGTGCTCTAAGAAGTACTGTTAGGACATCGACATTCAGATCGCGCCTTATGATGTTCTGCACTTAAAAGCGCGTTTTCAGGTGAGCTCAAGAGACTTTGTTATTCCGCTACACCGTCTTTTCCGATATGGACGGTCACGGCGTCGCAGGACTTAAGCTGCGCACAAAAGACGAATCCATGGCGTGCACATTTTTGACGCCGGATGGTTGCAGTGTCTATGAGGACCGACCGATAGCCTGCCGCTACTATGCTTAAGGCCTCATGTCAATGCACGAAAAGGATTCGCCGAGCGACGAAGACTCCTACTTCTTAGTTAAGGTCGATTATTGCTTGAAGCACCAAGAACCGCAGATCCAGACCATCCATTAACAACGGCCTATGAGCTGTCGGCCGCACAAAAAGCGGCCCTTCTTCGTATTGACATCGCCCTGATGCGTTCTGGCTTTCGGTCCTTTAAGCAGTCGCTATTTCGCAAAACGACCATTCCGAAACGAAGCGAGGCCTTCGAAAACCGACTGGTGCGCTGACAGGAGCACCAGCACCAGCGCAACAAAGACGCCAGGCCCGGAGGGGTGCCGTCGACGTACATCGTTCGCTAAGGGACCGCCACCAACGGTGGTGCAGGCGGGGCGAGATAGGCCGTACAATCGACAGCCGGAAGCGGTCGTCCGCCCCATTCGCCTTGATAAGCGTCACAACCAGAGAGACGAAGGAAGGCGTACTGGCCCTCGCTATCGACCCCCGAAGCTATCACCGGAATACCAAGCTCATGAGTCATATCGATAATGACCCGGACCCACGCCCCGTCATCCGCGTTCGTGTAAGAGTCGCCGATAAACGAGGAGGCAATCTTCAGAGAATTGAGCGGAAGCCTCTTTAAGTAGCTCACACTGGAATATCCCACCCCGAATTCGTCAAGCGACACCTTGACGCCCGCCGAACTCCATCGAGCAAGGATCTCGATCGCCTCCTCGGGGCTTTCCATGACATGGTCTTCGGTTATCTCCACGCCCAGGCGTATGGGATCCGTACCGGTTTCGCGAAGCACGGTGATCAACACCTTCGCAAAACGCCGGTCGCGAAATTGCCACGCGGACAGTTTTATCAAAACGCGCGGCACAGTCAGGCCCTGCTTGCCCCAGACATCCACATCGCGACAAACCTGCCGCACCATCCACTCGCCTAGGGGCATGGCAAGGCCCGCCTCCTCAGCCAGTGACAGAAACTCGGAGGCTAACATAAGTCCGTGGACCGGATGGCGCCAGCGCATCTGCGCCTCAAGTTCTTTCACTTTTCCGTCCTGAAACTGGACGAGCGGTTGGTAGTACAACACGAACTGGTCTTCGGAAAGAGCCCGGTGTAGCTCGCTCACCAAAGCCAATCGGTCGCGCCCTATCTCGTTCTTGGATTCGGAAGAACAATAATAGGTGTTGCGTCCCGTACTTTTTGCCTGATACATCGCTCGATCGCTATGTTTTAACAGAGCGTCCACACTTCGGCCATCCCGAGGGTACAAGGCGATACCGATACTCGCCCCAATGGTCACGGAGCGATCCTCGACCATATAGGGGGCCGACAAAGCCTTAACCAGTTTATCGGCGATCAGGGAAGCATCGAGCGGGGCGACGAGATTTGCCGCGATGACGATGAATTCATCGCCGCCGAGGCGTCCGACAGTATCTTCTGCACGCACAAGGTCCATCAGTCGACGTGCGATAAGACAAAGGAGCTGATCGCCGACATCGTGACCAAGCGAGTCGTTCACAACCTTAAAGTGATCGAGGTCTACAAACATCACAGCAAAAAACTGTCCGCTACGATCCGTGCGTCGAATCAGCTGTGTTATCCTGATCTGTATAAGGGTGCGATTTGGGAGATTCGTCAGGGCATCATGGGTCGCCATATGCTGCATTCGGTTCTCAATCACCTTGCGGCCGCTCGTATCGCGGATTGTCCCGATAAACCGCCTTTGACCGTCCAAAATAAACTCGGATACTCGCAGGTCGATCGGAAACTCGCCGCCATCGCGCCTGCGCGCGACCAGTTCGCGCCCGCTCCCAATAATCCGCGCCACGCCTGTTTCCAGATAACGCTTCAGATAGCCATCGTGGTGGCTACGATGCAAATCGGGCATGAGGATTGAGATATTTTTTCCTACTATGTCGTTTTTGGAATACCCGAAAAGACGCTCGCCGGCGGGGTTTATAGTCTCGACAAGGCCCGTCTCGGAGATCGTAATAATACCATCGTCGATGTTTTGTAAGACGGCGCGCACATGGTCTTCGCTCCCACGCCACAACCGAATCGCCTCACGAGCCGCGCGCTCCGAAGATACAAGATCCGCGACGAGCGGCGCCAAACGCCAGCGCAGAGCGAAAATGGCGGCCACCAAAGCCGCGCACACCAAAAAGAGAATCACCCCCAAGCGCTGCCATATGGGGGCCTCGAGCGCGGTCA
>JAJYPQ010000423.1 GCA_021795255.1 Pseudomonadota bacterium | reverse complement strand
GCTTCCAGGGCAATCCCCTGGCGAGCTTGGCCGATCTCGCCGCCTTTCTTGCCCGACACCCGCAGGTCACGGCCTTTGTCGAAATCAAACGTCAGGCCGTGAAACGTTTTGGTGCCGATGCCGTCCTTGCGGCCGCGCACGGTCTCTTACAGCCCGTCCTGGCGCAGACCGTGCTGATCTCGTTTTCGCTTCCCGCGCTTCGCGTTGCTCGGCGGCTGTGGCCGCGGATCGGGGTAGTGACCGCGCGCTATCGCCAGTTTATGAATGCGAGCGTGCAGTCCCTGGCCCCCGAATACCATTTTTGTGATAAAGACGGGCTACCGGCGCGTGGCTTCTTGGGACACGAGGGCAGCACCCTCGTGGTCTATGAGGTCGATGACGCCGCTTCTGCGCGCGCGCTAGCGCTTCGCGGGGTAGCCATGGTTGAGACCTTTGCGATAGCGGAGCTCGCCTCCGCTCTAGGAGCCGGGGCGTCGTGAGCGCGCGTTTTGATGTGGTCGTGATAGGCGGCGGTATTCAGGGGGTCGGCGTGGCCCAGGCAGCGGCGGTCCGGGGATACAGCAGCCTGCTTCTTGAGCAGGAAGGTCTGGCCGCCGGTACCTCGAGCCGATCCTCGAAATTGATTCATGGCGGGCTGCGTTATCTGGAGTCGCGACAGTTTGGTCTGGTGCGCGCGTCTTTGCGCGAGCGCGAAATCCTGCTGAAGATCGCCGCGCCCCTGGTCGAGCGCCGGGCCTTCTATATCCCGGTGTACGCCCATTCGCGACGCAGTGCCGTGCACGTTGCGGCCGGCCTCCTCTTGTATCGAGCCTTGGCCCATGGCCCCCACGGTGGATTCCGGCGCTTAGCGGTGCGCGACTGGGATCGCCTCGATGGGTTAAAGACCGGGGGGCTCAAGGCCGTGTTTCGTTACTACGACGCCCAGACCGATGATGCGGCGCTCACGCAGGCCGTTGCCCGCTCGGCCCAGGAGTTTGGCGCCGACTTGCGCATCGGGGCCCGGTTTATCGGCGCCGAGCGCGTGGGACCGGGCTATGAGATTCGTTTTGTGAGCGCAGGATCGGTGATGTCTTGTTTCGCACAGGTGCTCGTAAACGCGACCGGCCCCTGGGTAGGACCGACCTTAAGCCGGATCTTGCCCGGCCCGCCTCGCCTCCCCTACGACCTCGTTCAGGGGGCCCATATCATCACGAAGGGCACCCTCCACCACGGCATCTACTATACGGAGGCCCCGCGCGATGGCCGCGCGGTTTTCGTGATGCCCTGGCGCGGTCGCGTACTCACCGGCACGACCGAGACCGCCTATGTCGGTGACCCGGCCTTGTCGGCACCGACCCAAGACGAGATCCTCTACCTACAGGAGACGCTGACGAGCCATTTCCCGGAGCTCTCGCCGACCGTAGAAGAGAGCTTCGCGGGTCTTCGGGTGCTGCCTAGGGCCAGGCAAGGGTTCAGCGCCCGACCGCGCGAGGCCGTGCTTTTGGCAGACGGCCCCGTGCCCCGCCTTATCAGTATCTTTGGCGGCAAGTTGACCGCCTACCGGCACACAGCCGACCAGGTTATGGAACGCTTTAGGGGTGTCTTACCGGAACGTGCCGCCCGCGCGGACACCAAGCATGTGATCCTCTCAGTGCCATGAGGGCATGAGCGCGCACCATTTCTGGTAGCGGTCGCTTAGCGCCTCGTCCTTGGTCGCCCCGAATGTTCGCTCGCCCGGGCTCTTCGGCCACTCCGCGGGGGCCCCGGCCGCGAGGAAGGCCAAGCCCCTCGAGGTCGCCTCGCATTCGCCGGGGCGGCGCACGCTAAGGCCGCTTAGGTTGGCGAGCGCTTGGCATACCCCGTCACAAGCGCTCATGCCGCCTGTGACGACAAGTCCCGCGCACTGGCCGGTTTGAGCCTGTAGCGCGCGGACGTTTTCGTTCACGAGAAAGACCACGCTCTCGATAATGGCCGCCGCTTTGGCGGTCGTGGTCCCCTCGCCTTCGAAGCGCGGTGCCAAGTCTGGCTGCCAATAGGGGGATCCGAGACCCCCTAGGCTGTTTAAAAACAGGGGACGCGGATCGCGGCTTTCCAAAAGTGCTTGGCAGTGCCGAGCCAGATCGCGGTAGGGCAAGGCCTCGGTCCCCCAGGCCAGGGCTGAGCCCGCACCATTAACGGTCCCCTCCAAGACGTGCAGGCTGTCGTGCCCATCCTGGAGGGCCACACTCCAAAGCAGCGGGCCCCAGTCGACTGTCGCATGAGCGACCGGCCGTTGTAGAAAGGCCCCGGTCCCCATGTTGATGTAGATCGTATCCGAGCGCGGCGCGCCTTCGCTAAAAAGCGCCGCCCCCTGGTCGCCGGTCATGATGGTCAGCGGAACCTGGGCGCCGCCGGCCCTTAAGCCGCCAAAGGGATAGCGGCTCGGGGCGCAGACCGGCAAGGTCTGCTCCGAAATGCCAAATAGCCGCAAAAGCTCAGGGTCCCAGTCCTTGCGCCGCCAAGCCCAGAGGAGCGTGCGCGCGGCGTTGGCGGGATCGACGACCAGGGGCTGCGGTACGACGGATCGGAACGCAAGAAAGCTGGCCAAAGGGCCCATGACGAGATGGCCGGCCTTGGCGGCGGCGCGTACCGCCGGGAGATGTTCGAGACACCAGCGCATTTTCAGCGCCCCGTAATGGGGCGATAACATGAGTCCGGTGCGATCGCGGATGGCGAAGGCCTGCAAGGCGTAGTCGGCCATGAGCGAACTCGCGCGCCGGTCCTGCCAACTCAAAAGCGGCGACAGGGCGTGTCCCGTGCGGCTATCCCAACAGACCAGGCTCGCCCTTTGGGTCGCAAGCCCGGCGCTCACAATGTTGAGCGCGGCCGCGTTCCCGAGAGTCCGCAAAGCCCCCTCTATCGCCCGCCCAAGGGAGCCTACGATCTCCTCGGGGTTTTGCTCTAGGATATCGGGCGCGTGGCTTTGATGACCTACTGCGATCTCGCTACGGGCGATTGCGACGCCCCGTTCGTCAAAGATGGTCGCGCGGGTTGCGTGTCCCCCCTGGTCTAATGCCAAATAAAGCGGCTCGCCCATCCCTCCCTCCCTGGCCATCTTCGGGCCTTGACGAGATTATAGGGGCGTTTTGGCAAAGCCGCCCAGCCGCTCTTCAAGGGCTGCGCCTAGAACGTCTCTGGAGAGAGGCTCGCGCCCGCCGGGCGCTCGGCGTGCGGTAGACCATATGCTATCGGGAAAGAAGGGGTCGTCGTGAAACCGCGGGATGATGTGCCAGTGGAGGTGAGGTACGAGGTTTCCCAGCGAGGCCACATTCATTTTTACGGGCCTTAGGAGGTCCCGCAACACCCCTTCCACTCCTATCGCCACGTCGAGAAGCCGATGGCGATCGCTGTACGCGAGGTCTGTGAGCTCGCAAACGTGGGTCCGCCACACCACTCGGCAAAAGTCCCCGATCCCGGGGATTTGCGCCGGGATGACCAGACAATAGGCGTCGGACCACAATACATCGGTCGGCGCAAGCTGGCAGAGGGGACAGTTTTCCGGTTTGGACACACAACGAGACTAGCACGCGGCCGGTTTTATCCGCTAGCCTCACCCGCCCTTCCTCTTTATAATGACGCTTTGAGGACGCGCCATGATCGACTGGAATTCGGTGGAAACAACGTTCCTGGACATGGACGGCACGCTGCTCGATCTGCATTTCGATAATCACTTCTGGCAAGAGCACGTTCCGCTCCGCTACGCAGAACGCAACGGTCTTCCTTTAAGCGAAGCCAAGGCCCTTTTGGCGCAACGCTTCCTGCGCGCCCAGGGCACCCTGAACTGGTATAGCGTCGATTACTGGAGCGACGAGCTCGCCCTCGACATCGCCAAGCTGAAAGAGGAGGTAGCCTGTCGGATCAGTGTTCGCCCCCATGTCGAAGAGTTCCTGCAGGCGATGCGCGTTGCCGGCAAGCGCCTCGTTCTCGTGACCAACGCCCACGGGAAGACGGTCAGCCTGAAGTTTCGAGAGACCCGAATAGATCGATACATGGACGCCGTCGTGTGCGCCCATGATCTTGGCTTAGCCAAGGAGCATGCCCCGTTTTGGGGCCAGCTGCAGGCCTTGGAGCCTTTCGATCCCGCAGCCACCCTCTTGATCGACGACAGCCTGCCGGTTTTGCGCTGCGCGCGCGATTATGGCATT
>JAJYPQ010000422.1 GCA_021795255.1 Pseudomonadota bacterium | reverse complement strand
TTTTCGCGGCGGGCGGGCCTTAGCCCAGTCCTCGACAAGCGCGGTGCCGTGACCCCGGGCTTCCCTTGAAACGACTCCGGGCATGCCGGATACTAGGACCATCGTCATCCTGAGCTCCACCGAAAAACGGGGATTTACGGGGGATTGCCTTGACAACCGTGTCGCTCATGTAAGGACGGCTCGGTGGACCTAAAACCTCGAGCCACCCACTCATTACTGTTTCGCTGCGAGGGACACCATGAACGCGATCACATCGCTGGCCAATCAATTCTTGATCGCCATGCCCAGTCTTGGTGATCCCAACTTTTTCCGTACTGTCACCTTAATCTGCGAACACAGCGCGGACGGCGCTATGGGTATCATCATCAACCGGCCGCTTGACCTGACGCTCGCAGACGTCTTCCCGCAGCTCGACATAGAGAGCGACGGTTGTCTTGCCGCCCGCCAGTTTGTCTACCTGGGAGGACCGATCCAGAATAACCGCGGTTTCGTGCTTCATGAACCGCTAGGCTCTTGGGAGTCGACGTTGGCCGTGACCGAGACCCTAGGCATCTCGACCTCGCGCGACATCCTCGTGGCCATGGCCCATAACGAGGGCCCGGAGCACTCCCTGCTCGCCCTAGGCTACGCCGGCTGGGCGCCCGGGCAACTTGAACAGGAGATCGCTGATAACGCGTGGTTGAGCGGTCCGGCGACATCCGAAATCCTATTTAAAACGCCGCCCGAGGCGCGCTGGTCGGCAGCGGCCCACCTCCTCGGCGTCGATATGACACAGCTGTGCGTCGACGCCGGGCATGCGTGAAGGCCTATCCGAAGGCTACGCGCGGCGTAGGGTCTGCGGCCTGGGCCGGGCGCGCATTGCGGGAATCCGTCCATGTCGCTACCCCTAAGGGACGATTCGAGCAGCTCGGACCTCCCCGCCCGTACCTACCTTGGCTTCGACTATGGCACGAAATCTATCGGGATCGCGGTCGGCCGTCTGCCATCAGGACACGCCGAGGGGGCCGGAACGGTCGCAGGACTCGCGCGCGGTCCCGACTGGACGGCCATAGAACGCCTGATACGGATATGGGAGCCCGACGGACTGGTAGTCGGGCTCCCGCGCAATATGGACGGCAGCGATAACCCTATGACGTCCCGCAGTCTCCGCTTTGGCAGGCGTTTGGACGGCCGCTACCATCTGCCGGTATACTGGGTCGATGAACGGCTCACGACCGTGGCGGCCCGCGAGCATGTCCTGGAGACGGGCGCGCGGCGCACGCGGCGCAAGGCGATGTTGGATACCCTAGCCGCGGTCGCCATACTACAAGCCTTTTTCGACGATCCAGAGAGCCGTGGATCGGCGTACGCCACTACCGGGAGAAGTCGCGATCCATGATCGACGTTGAAGAAGCCCTCGCGCGCATGGTCGATGGTATAGCCCTCCTGAAGGATCAGCGCCCGGTGATGATCGGTATCCACACCGGAGGGGTCTGGGTAGCGGAGCGGCTACACCGTCGGCTTGGCCTCGCCGACGCCCTAGGGACCTTGGATATCTCGTTTTATCGGGACGACTTCAGCCGGGTGGGTATGAACCCCCAGGTCAAGACCTCGCAGCTTCCGGTGTCGCTTGAGGGCCGCCACATCGTACTCGTCGACGACGTCCTCCATACGGGGCGAACCATTCGCGCAGCGCTCAACGAAATATTCGATTTTGCCCGGCCGGCGTCTGTCTCCTTGGCCGTTTTGATCGTTCGGGACGGCCGTGAATTGCCGATCCAGCCCGACGTGGTCGGGGCCGCGGTCGCGTTGCGGCCCGGGGAACACCTGAAACTGACCGGCCCGAACCCCCTTGGCATCAAAATCATGGAGAAGGCGGGGTGATCACTGATATCCAAGTCGACGGTCAGGGGCGCCACCGCCATTTCTTGACCACCGAAGGCCTGTCCGCCAAGGCCATAGGCGAAATTCTCGATACCGCGGAATCATTCATCAGTGTCGGGGAACGGGAGATCAAAAAGGTCCCGTTATTGCGCGGCAAGACCATCGTCAACCTCTTCTTCGAAGCCAGTACCCGCACCAGAACGACATTCGAAATCGCCGGCAAGCGTCTATCGGCCGACATCATCAACATCAATACCAGCGTATCGGCGACCCAAAAGGGCGAGAGCCTTCTCGATACCGTCCGCAACCTCGAGGCCATGCATACCGACCTCTTTGTGGTGCGCCATCCCTTAAGCGGGGCGGCCGACCTTATCGCCCGTTCGGTCCCGAATCACGTTCACGTCGTCAACGCCGGCGACGGGCGCCATGCGCACCCGACCCAGGGCCTGCTCGACATGTTTACGATCCGCCGCTACAAAGGCGGCTTCACCGACCTCAAGGTCGCGATCGTAGGAGACGTCCTCCACTCGCGGGTCGCCCGTTCCCAAATTCATGCCTTGACCGCTCTTGGTACGGGCGAGATACGGGTGATCGGTCCGCGATCCCTGCTCCCGGCAGCCGTCGAAAGCCTGGGGGTCAAACCCTACACCTCCATGACCGAAGGGCTCGCCGGCGTCGATGTCATCATCATGCTGCGCCTGCAATTCGAACGTATGAGCGGGGCCCTGATCCCGAGCGCCCACGAGTACTTTAGCCTTTACGGCCTGACGTCCGAACGGCTAGCGCTCGCCGATCGAGGGGCCATCGTGATGCATCCAGGGCCTATGAATCGCGGGCTCGAAATCGCCTCGGACGTCGCCGATGGACCACAATCGGTCATACTGCCGCAGGTCACATTCGGTATTGCGGTGCGCATGGCGATTCTGGCGCGCTTGGCCGGGGCCTCGGCCGGGGCCTCGGGAACGGAGGCCAAAAGTCCGTGAATATCGTGATCACAGGGGGGCGCATCGTAGACCCCGACCAAGGAGTCGATCGAGTCGGCTCGGTCTTTATCAGCGGCGACCGCCTCGTCGGGTTCGAGGCGCCCCCAGGGTTTAGCGCCGAGCGAGCGATAGACGCCCGCGGGCTCGTGGTGTGCCCGGGCCTCATAGACCTTAGGGCCCGCCTGCGGGAACCGGGGCTTGAACATAAAGCCACTTTAGAAAGCGAGGTCCAAGCGGCAGTCGCAGGCGGCATCACGACCCTCTGTACCCCTCCGGACACGACGCCGCCCATCGATAACCCGGCGCTCGTGGAATGGATGATAGAGCGGGCAGAGCGTCTCGGCGCGGCGGCGGTGCTGCCCATAGGCGCCTTGACGCGCGGACTTACTGGCACCCACTTGGCCGACATGCACGCCCTCCATAAGGCGGGCTGCGTAGGCGTAGGCAATGCCTATGCCGCGATCAAGGATACGACCGTGCTCCGGCACGCCTTGGAATACGCGGCCGGCCTTCAGCTCTTGGTGTTCCTGACGCCAGAGGACCCGTGGCTTGGTGCGCACGGCATCATGCACGAGGGCCGAATGGCGACCAAGCTCGGCCTTCCGGGGATCCCGGTCAGCGCCGAAACGGTGGCCCTATCGCGCGATTTGATCTTGATCGAGCAGACCGGGGCCCGGGTCCATTTTTGCGGTCTCTCGACGGCCGCGGGCGTGGCCTTGGTCGCCGCCGCAAAGCAACGTGGACTCCCGGTCACCGCCGACACCCCGATACACCAACTCTACCTGACGGAAGACGACATCGGGTTTTTCGATAGCTACTGCCACGTCCGGCCACCACTACGCACCCTTCAGGATCGCTTGGCCCTGAGGGAGGCGCTCGCAGCAGGCGTGCTCGATGCCGTCTGTTCGGACCATCAGCCCCACGAGGATGACGCAAAACGCGTGCCTTTTAGCAACTCGGAACCAGGCATCGCGGGGCTTGAGACCCTACTGCCGCTCACCTTGCAACTCGTCGATCTCGGGGTCTTACCTTTGAAAGAAGCGATAGCCCGCCTCACCGCAGGCCCCGCCGCGGTCCTGGGACGATCCACAGGAACGTTGCGCGCTGGCGACCCTGCCGATGTCTGTCTCTTTGACCCGAACGCGTCTTGGATCCCCGAGCCTGCCACCCTCAAAAGCCAGGGGCGTAATAGCCCGTTTTTCGGCAGGCCGCTCCGCGGTCAGGTCGTGGCGACTCTGAAAAACGGCCAGATCTGTTACGAGAAGTCGGCGGCCACCAAGGCCGCCACGCGCGACCGCGCACCGGCTTGAAGCGCGACCCAG
>JAJYPQ010000421.1 GCA_021795255.1 Pseudomonadota bacterium | reverse complement strand
TGTCGCCGCTCGAGCGGCGCACTGCTTACTCTCTAGCCGCCATCTATGTTGTCCGCATGCTGGGTCTGTTCATGATCCTGCCGGTCTTCACGATGTACGGCATGGAGCTTAAAGGCCATACCCCGCTTTTGATCGGGCTTGCCCTCGGCATTTACGGACTGTCTCAGGCGACCTTTCAGATCCCGCTTGGAACACTCTCTGACCGTATCGGCCGCAAGCCTGTGATCCTATTTGCGCTCACGCTTTTCGTGGTGGGCAGCGTTGTCGCCGCGCTCTCCCACACCATCGTCGGAGTCATCGTGGGCCGTGCCCTTCAGGGCGCGGGCGCGATGTCATCCACGGTCATGGCGCTCGCCGCCGATCTGACGCGCGAACAGCATCGCACAAAGATCATGGCGACCATCGGTGTGAGTATCGGCATTGCTTTTACCATCGGCATGGTCCTCGGTCCGGTCCTGAACGCCTGGATCGGCGTCTCGGGCATATTCTGGTCGACCGCAGCGCTGGGTCTGCTGGCCATGGGTGTCGCCATTGGCGTTGTCCCGCACCCGCGATCCCATCTCCATCATCGCGACACCGGCATGGTCGCGGCATCATTTGGCAAGGTGCTCAAAAATCGCGAGCTTTTACGTCTCGATCTCGGCATCTTCATCATGCAGTTCGTGCTGACATCGAACTTTGTAGTCTTGCCGGTGCTGCTCGCGCACATGACCCACCTCCCCATAAACCGCAGCTGGGAACTCTATCTCCCGGTCATGGTACTTGCGTTTCTGCTCATGATCCCCTTCATTATCGTGGCCGAGCAACGGCGCAAGATGCGCCAGATTCTACTCGGGGCAATCGCCGTTCTGGGCCTTGCAAACCTGACCTACGTCTACGCTGATCACTCGTTGTTCGCCATGGCGGCAGGGCTTTTGACCTTCTTCACGGCATTTAGCGTTCTCGAGGCAACCCTCCCCTCGCTTGTCGCCAAAGTGGCGCCGGCCGATCAAAAAGGTACCGCCATGGGTGCTTATTCAACCTCCCAGTTTCTCGGCGTATTCACGGGCGGCACGGTGGGCGGCATGACCTATGGGGCCTGGGGCATCCATGGCGCGATCGTGACAAGCGCCAGTGCCGTGCTTTTATGGCTACTGGTCGCACTGAGGATGGCCGAGCCTCAATACCTGTCGAGCTATGTCCTGCCAATCAAGGCATCGGACGCGCAAGAGGCAAGCGTCCTTCAGGCCACACTTGCCGCCATCCGTGGTGTAGCGGATGTGGCCGTCGCCGCCGACGAGGGTGTCGCTTATCTCAAAATCGACCGCGCTACGATCGACGAGACCGCGCTACGCGCCTTTGCGCGCGCCACGAGAGAGCCGCAGGCTGAATAGTCTTTAAGCATGGGGGGCAGGCGACGCTGTAGCGATCCGCGCAGGCATCACCTTATGCCTTAAGACGCCCACTTATACGCTCCTTGGCCGCATGCAAATCTTTGTGCGCGGCGTGGGCGCCTGGTCGCTTTCCATCGAATACTACCCACCCCGAACCATAGATCTCGACCCTCGCTGCCGTCTCAGACTACCTTGACAAGCTTGCGAGGTCTGCCAGACTGGCTTTACATAAAGACCCAGCATGAAGTTTTGACGGAATTTGTGGAAAGATGGTGAAGACCATCCCGGCACGGCGGACTCGGAACCGGGCTTTATGCCTATTGGGAATAGCGGCCTTGCCATGATGCAGCCCTTGACGCATAGACTGTCTCTGCGCATACCCGGGTTCTTTCCGTGTGCCGCCCGGGTCATGTCCCGATTGCTTGGCTCAGCCCGTGAATTTCCATGAAATGGCATAAGGCAAGCCGCTTGGTCGCGCGTTTGGCGCGGGGTAGTGGTGGGGTGGCGTCGGCGGGCGACAGCGCGGCCGCAACGGTGCTTAATGAGATCGATATCGCGCTACTCGGACTTACCGAGACGCTTCGAGTGGCTACCGCGAATGCCGGGGCCGAAAAACTTCTTGGCCAAAGCGCCAGGGAACTCCTCGGCGCGCCGATCGCGGCTATCCTTCCGGGCTATGATCGGAACATGCTGCAATCATCCAATCCCTCCCACCCGGTCCTCAAAATCATGGCCCACAATCAGGCCACGCTTCTGATCGAGGCGCGCGCAAGCCCGTGTCGGGGGGCTGGGGATCTCCGCTATATCCTCGCGCTACGTGACGCGCGCCCGGAACAAGAGGCGGCAGCCAAGGCCGCCCGCCTGGCGTGTCTCTATGAAGCGTTAAGCGCATTGAATGCCGCCATCCGCCACACCCAGGATGAAGCCGTCTTGCTGGCCTTGACCTGCCAGCTCGCGGTGGACCTAGGGGGCATGGCCATGGCATGGATCGGCACGGTCAGCGACGCAAGTGGCGCAATCCGGCCCATAGCCCGCTATGGGTCGCAGATCACCTACCTAGATGACCTTCGGGTCTCATCACACCCAGACATAGCTGAAGGACGCGGGCCGGTGGGTTTCGCTTACCGCGATGGCCGCATAGTTACAGTCGGCGACTATCGCAAGGACGGGTTGGCGGGCTTCTGGCGCGAGCGCGCGATAGCGCACGGCTTTCGGTCCGTTGGCGCCTTTCCGCTGACACGCCAGGGTGTCCCATTCGCGGTTTTGACGGTCTACCATGCCCAGGAACACGCCTTCGACAAGGATATTGTGGCCGTACTGGACGACATGGCATCCGCCGTGTCGTTTGCGCTCGAGGCCCGAGATCGTGAACAGCAGCGCCGTGCGGCGCAAGCGGCGCTCGCCGAACGGGAAAAGCATTTCCGCGCCTACTTCGAGCAAGCGATCATCGGCATGGCGGCGACCAATCTTGAAAAAGATTGGCTCGAGGTCAACGACGCATTATGCGTTATGCTCGGCTATACACGCGATGAGCTGCTGACCAAGACCTGGCTTGACCTTACTCACCCCGAAGATCATGGCGATAACCTAAAGCTGCTGAATCAGATGCGCGCCGGCCAGCTCGATGCCACAACCCTCGACAAGCGTTATATCCACAAGGCCGGCCATGTCGTCCATGCCCACGTCGCCCTGCAAGCGGTGCGCCACGCCGATCACACGCTTCACTACATCGTCCTGCTTGTGGAGGATATAAGCGCAAAGAAACGTCACGAAGACATGCTCGGGCGGCTTGCGAAAATCCTCAATGAGTCCTCCGACGAAATCTACATGATCGACGCCAGAACACATCGCTTTTTATTCGCAAACACCGGGGCTCAGCGCAATCTTGGGTACTCAATAGAGGAACTACGCATCCTTACCCCCACCAATGTCGAACCCGGCCTTACGGCGGACGATTTCGCCAGGCTCGTCGCCCTGCTGCAGACTGCCAGCGGAGACGGCGTCAGACGCGACGGCGAGCATCAGCGAAAAGACGGGACGGTGTATCCCATAGAGGCCCGCCTGCACCTATCGCTCAACGAACAGACGCCCGTGATCGTGGCCATCGTCCAAGACACGACCGAACGCCGCCAGCTAGAGGCGCGGCTGCGTTACCAGGCGACGCATGACGCGCTGACCGGACTTGCCAATCGCGCCTTTTTCCATGAGATTCTGGTAAACGCCATGACCCATGCGCGGCGCCATCATACGCTTATGGCCCTTTTGTTTGTCGATCTTGATGCCTTTAAGAACATCAATGACTCCCTTGGCCATGAATACGGTGACCGGCTCTTACAAAATACCGCGAGACGCCTGACGGCGGTGTTGCGCCGCGAAGACTGGGTAACGCGCCCGGACGATCTCATCGCCCGGCAAGGAGGCGATGAATTCACGATTCTCCTGCAAAATCTGGCGTCGGTCGACGACATCACGCGCATCGTTGACCGGCTGCTTATTGAGATCCGGCAGCCACTATCGCTCGTGGGGACATTCGTACAGGTGACCGCAAGCATCGGCATAACGGTCTTTCCGTTCGATGATGCCGATAGTGAAGGGCTTTTACGCAACGCCGACGTCGCCATGTATAAGGCCAAAGAAGCAGGTGGCAACACCTATGCCTTTTATGCCGTCGCCATGAGCGCCGAGATCGCGGAACGCCGCCTCATTGAGGAGGGTCTGCGCCGCGCCCTGGAAAGCAACCAGCTGCTTCTCTATTACCAGCCCCAAATCGACCTTCATACCAGCCGAATCGTGGGTGTGGAGGCAGATCG